>NZ_JAGJEK010000020.1:0-131571 GCF_018101015.1 Pseudoalteromonas sp. MMG005
TTTATGCAGTAATAGCGGGCTATTACAAATGAAAGCAACGCCGAGAGTGAAAGAAATAGCTTTATCAGGCAAATTCGCTTATCCAGAGCTGAGGTTAGTTATTAATCAGAAAAGCCGCGATATACTCGCGGCCTTATTACTTACTTCAATAATGATAAAGTCGTTTACTCAAAGAGTCGTTTCACATCTTGCACATCAATATTTGCTGCTGGAATTGATAACTGATAGCTCTCAATGTGCTTATCTTCATTAATTAAAGTATCAGGTTTATCTGAATTATACTTCATAGGAGATACTTGCTCAGACGCCAAACGTTGTTGCATGTCTTTACCATCCCCAGTGATGAATACGTAATGCATATTCTCTGTTTGTAATGTCTCTTTAATCACCCGGTTTACGTCATCTACTGTTAAAGTGGCCAATTGCTTGCGCACATATTCAACGAAGTTCCCAGTATTATAATACTCCCCGTCTAGGGCATACCCTAATTGGCGACTTTGGCTCGCAACAAGTTGCGGTACAAAATTACTCAAAAAGTTACGCGTCGCATTAAAGTCTTTGTCACTCATACCATTGGCAATCAGTTTATCTAACTCAAATTGTGCAACGCGTGTTGCGAAGTGTGCATCATTATTTGAGCGTAATGGACGTAACCAGATTTGAAATATTTGCTCCGAACGCCCTAAGTTCGCATCAGGTTTTGTCTGGAACATGCCGCGTGGGAAATACTCAATATAAGAGTAATCCCCATAGTTCATGCCACGGGTTTGGCGAATACGCTTATACAAGAAACTGTTTGAACTACGGTGCTCACCAAAGTATGAGCGGACTAACCACAGCGCAGTCCAATCTTTAGAGCTACGAATTGTATCTATTGGAAAGCCAAAAGACACCGCCGTTGACTTTGCACTTTTTTCTACAATTGTTGCATGACGGCCGCTTAATACTGGCGCATCTGGCACCATTAGACGCGCTTCTTCCCCTTTAGGTAATTTTGCTAAATCTTGTAACATCTGTGCTTTAACTGTATTTGAAAGCGCACCAGTAACCCCAACATTGAGTTTTGCTTGGGTAAACTCTCTCTGATAGAACGCTTTCACATCTGCAAGTGTTAATGCCTCTAAATCTGACAAATCACCGAAGTTGTAACTTTCATATGGATGACCTTGATACAGTTTGTGATAAAGCACTTCTTTACCAAGCTCTTCATCATTAGACGATTTTAACCCAGATTTAATCCCATCGATAAGCTCTTTCTTTAGACGTTTAAAATCATCCTCTCGAAAACCAGGCTCTAACAACTGTGCGCTAACTAAATCATACCATTGCTGCGCATTGTCTTTATGAACACGGCCATGCAATGAAATCATTTCTTTATCAATTTGATACCCAAAGCTACCTGCGATTGGATATAACGCAGCTTGAATTTCTTTGTAAGATTTAGTTTGTGAACCCCCATTGGCGATCATGGCAGCCGTTAGTGCTGCAACACCTTTTTTACCGGCAGGATCCGCAGCTGCACCGGTATAAAACAGTAAATTCACATCAACAAGCGGAGAGCTATTGGTTTTATCCAACACCTTGAAGTGCTGCTCCACTGGCTGTTTAGCTTGATTAACAAGCACTGAAAGTGGTTTCTCTTCTTCGAAGCCTGATACTTTATCTAAATCTGACATTGTCACCGTTGTACGGTTAGTGTCTACAAAATACTTATTCGCAACGGCCCTAATATCTGTCGAGGTGACCGAATCTGCTGATGAGTAAAGTTGATTTATCACTTCAGGGTCTCGCTTAAAATGCATATATCTGGCAAGCGTTGAAGCAATCGCCTGCGATGAATCAAGGCCATTAATAAAGCTATATTTACGGTTTGATTTTAGTGCGGCTAGTTTATCTTCGTCCACTAGCTCAGTGCGCGCTTCGGCGTACGTACGATTAACGGCATCTCTCACTCGTGCTAAGTCTTGCTCTTTCTCAACTTTAACAAACACATGCAATAATCCTGGATCTTTAGTCTCAGGGTTATACGGAAACATTTGACTGGCGATTTGTTTATCAACCACGAGCTCTTGATAAAGTGCTGAGTTCTCACCAAAATACAGCTCAGAGATCAAATCCAATGCCGCTCGGTCTTTCTTTTCTGGTAACCATGGCGCGCCTTTATAAGAAACCAATAACCAATGTCCAGGCATACCTTCGAACTGCTCATGCACGTACTTTGCTTCAGTTTGCTTTGGTTCAACCGGTACCTCAGCCTTGAAGTCACCTTTTTTCCAGTTCCCCCAATGTTGCTTCACTGCATTCATTGTTTCTTGTGGGTCAACGTCGCCCACAATGATCATTGACACATATTCAGGTTTATAAAAGCGCTCAAAGAATGTCTGTCCGTAGGCCATTTGATCAGGCATCGCTTCAATGTCTTCGAAAAACCCCATAGTCGTGTGTTTATAGGTATGTGTATCAAAGGCTTCTTTACGTACTGCCGACAATAACTTGCGAACCGGATTTGCATTGTTCTTTAAGTATTCACCTTTTACAGTCAATGCTTCAGTACGAAATTGCTCTTCTGTATAGGATAAATTTTGGAAAATATCTGCTTCAATTTCAAGTACTTTATTCAAGTGCTCTTTTGAAAAGCTGAGATAATAGTTCGTATAATCATTGGTTGTATATGCTCGATTGTCTACACCCGAATTTTTCAATATATCTGAATACACATCTTGCGGATATTTTTCAGATCCTTTAAACATCATATGCTCAAAGAAGTGGGCAAAACCGGTTTTACCCGCTTCTACTTCATCACGAGATCCCACTGATACGGGGATCTGCAATGAAACAACGTCTGGATAATCCGTTTTCACAATCATCACCCGCAAGCCATTATCTAATTCTTCAATGACATATTCTTGCGAAAATACTTTGTTACTTACCGCTGCACTCTCTGTTGTAACGACATTTTGTTTACTGTTATTACTTATACACCCAGTTAGTGCGAGTGTAACCGCCAAACTCGTTGCCAATAATTTAAATTTCATATGTGTTCCTTGCTCTCAATTTTTATAATTAGCGCTATTAGCTAACTCAACAGAGCAATTATGCCGTAAATTCTCCCGACTTTTACCGGAACTCGACAGATAAATGTAAAAAAATATGTCGATAAATTACAGCAGCATGGCTTAGTTCATGAAAATAATTCATGTTTATTGAATAAGTTTCAACAAATAAATCTATCTAGACGTCTAAATGGCTGCTATATTTACACTATCAAAATGACCTAGGCTGGAATGAGGATTATGGCTTTATCACTGCAAGAGAAAATACAAGACCCTAAACAAGGTGTATACCTTATAGGTACAACACCACCAAAAATTGGGACTGATAGAGCGCAATTGGAAACCATCGCCAGTAAATTACTCGGTCGATTACACGAAATCGAATATGATGGCGTTGTCATCTACGATATTCAAGATGAAAGCAGCCGTACTCAAGCGCCTAGACCATTCCCATTTAAAAATACCGTAGATCCATGTGAATATAGTCAATTAATTAAAACACTTTCTCATCTTGATGTGATCACATATAAAAGTGTTGCACAGCGTGATGCATCCGAATTTAAAAACTGGTTAACCAACAGCAAAGATAAATTTGATCTCAATAACCTCGTACTTGTTGGCAGTCCATCCTCTACTGGCAACATCAAGTTAAGCTTACCGGATGCTTATAAAGCACTTTCAGAGCATCAAGAGTCATTCTTCTTAGGTGGTGTAACCATCGCTGAACGCCATGCAAATAAAAAAAATGAGCAACAGCGATTAATCGAGAAAACGGCTCAAGGGTGTAAATTTTTCATATCTCAAGCCGTATATAATGCTCAAGCCACAATCGACTTAATCACCAGCTATGTCCGTACATGTAAGCAGCAAGGGATCACACCACAACGTATTATTTTAACATTCACTCCCTGTGGTGGACAAAAAACGCTAGAGTTTATGGAGTGGTTAGGGATCTCTGTGCCAGAGGCGACAAAATGGCGCATGTTAGACTCAGCAAGTCCTTTGAGTGAATCCATACGTATTTGCCGAGAAAATCTCGATTTAATCTTGCAAAGCTGTGCACACTTAGATATTCCGCTAGGGTTAAATATTGAAAGTTTAACTAACCGTAAAGAAGAAATCGATGCATCTATAAACTTATACCGATTACTCAAAGCGACCATGGAATTAAACTTAGCTGAAAAGCAAATTGCATAATCATAAAAATTCAAATATAGAGTCGTTATTAGACCTTACGCCGTGCCGTTTTTGCTTGATACATCGACTTATCAGCTTGGGCAATTAATTGCTCTAAATCAATGAACTTTTCATCGGTTACGGCACTACCATAACTAAACGTTACTTTGGGCAATGCATTACGCGTCAATAGTAATTCAAACTGTTCTTCTAGCCGTTTCATTAATTCAGAAATCCATTCACCATTTGGTCCTTGCACAAACATCAAAAACTCATCACCACCTAGCCTACCAGCAAGATCATCATCTCGACTGACGCTGGTTATCGCTTGTGCAATACTACTCAGTACTTTATCGCCTGTGGTATGTCCGTATTGATCATTTACTGCTTTAAAATCATCTAAGTCAATAAAAATACAATAAAAATACAATGCCATTTTTAGCGCAATATCACGTTTATGTTCAGCCAAAGTAACAACTGCACGACGATTATAAATATTGGTAAGTGGATCTAGCATCGCAATCGTGCGCATTTTACTAAAGCGGTGCATCAATATGAGATCATCTTCGAGCATATCTCGCAGATGCTCAATTAACTCAACCATACTGATATCATATGATGTGATTTTAAAGTCCATCACACACAGCGTACCGAAGGCGCTACCGTCAGGCCAATGAATAGGAACCCCTAAGTATGACTCAAAACCATCCTCACTCACTTCAGGGTTAGAATCCCACTCTGGGTTAATACTCGCATTACGCTCGTACAGTGCCGCATTTTCCGCCACCACTTTTTTACAAAAAATATTGGTTTCAAGGGGGATTAACCCACCAACAGAATAAGGGTTTTCGCTGTTCTTATTTGCAACCAGCACCGAAAAGCCCGCTTCCTGTGCCTGTACAATAAAACCAGCCGGTGCATTAAAAACTCTGGCCATTAAATCAATGGTTTTTTGCCATTTTGCCAATGTTTCTTGAGATTTTGTTTGCTGTAATAGCTCAGGATCTGTGGTCATTCGACAACCTCTTAACTGTCTATATGATTTACTCTAGCACCAATTAAGCATAATAATAAAACCCATATACTGTCGCACCAAAAATAACATTATCTCAATAATTATCGGCGACGGCGGTGCGCGCTCTTTCCTAAAATATGCTTTTTATCTCTTTGCTTTCGTGATTTGGCTGAGTTCTTTCGATTATCTTTAGGCTCTTTTGTTAAATCAGGTTCATAGCCTTGCAACCATTGCGGCGTTAAACGCTCACCAAGCAGTACTTCCAACTCTTCTAATAGCCATTGTTCATCAATACTCACTAAAGACAAAGCGGTACCTGCTTTCCCCGCACGGCCCGTGCGCCCTATACGATGAATATAATCTTCGGCTACAAATGGTAATTGCGCATTAATAACATAATTTAAATCAATGATATCAATACCACGAGCCGCAACATCCGTTGCAACCAACACACGTGTTTTTCCAGATTTAAACTGCGCGAGTGCTTTGTCTCGCGCGCCTTGCGATTTATCACCATGAATTGCCAATGTTGCTAACCCATCTTTATTGAGTTCTTTCGCATATTCATCAGCCATATTTTTCGTTCTGGTAAAAATAAGCACTTGTTGCCAGTTATTTTTCCCTATCAAATGCGACATCAATTCTCGCTTGCGATCATCATCCACAGCATAAAACAACTGCTCTACTTTTTCCGCTGCGCTATTATCAGGGTCAACTCCAACTCGTTGCGGCTTTGTCAGCCATTGAGCCGCCAGCTTTTGTACTTGATCATCTAACGTCGCTGAGAAAAGTAAAGTTTGCCTATCTCCTGATAAATGACGCATGATACGTTTTATTTCACCAATAAATCCCATATCGAGCATGCGATCAGCTTCATCAAATACTAAGTGAGAAACACATGCTAACTTCAATGTCCCTTTTAATAAATGATCAAGGAGACGCCCTGGTGTGGCCACCACAATATCAACTCCTGCCCTTAGCGCTTTTTCTTGAGGGCTGATATTCGCCCCCCCATAAATACACGCAACTTTTATGCCCGTATGTTGGGCATACGCTTGAGTATTATTCGCAACTTGCTGTGCTAACTCTCGGGTAGGTGCAAGTACCAAAGCACGAACTTGTCCACTATGCTCAGGTACTTGCAATAACTGATGTAAAATTGGCAATATAAAAGCGGCCGTTTTCCCCGTGCCTGTCTGAGCCGTCGCCAAAAGATCTCGTCCAGCTAAAATCTCAGGAATACTTTGTTGTTGTATCGGCGTCGGAGCGGAAAAATTAAGCGTGTTTAACGCCTGATTAAGTTCAGGGGCTAATTGCAGAGATTGAAATGACATGGTGGCTACTCACAGACAAATAAAGTGGCCGAAGTATAACAAATGCGCGCCATAGATGCGCGCATCTAACATTGCTTTCGCTTAGTTACAATGTTGCTTTTCTATTGTTGTAATAGGCAATTAAGTCATCAACAGTCTCTTGACAGTATGCCCTAATCCCAGATACCAACATATGCTTTTCACCTCGGCCTACAAGCTTTCCATCATTAAGTAGCTTGAAGCGCAAAATAATCTTACCGCGCTTGCCTTCATAGCTAAACTCAGGCGTATCAGACTCCAGTTCAATCGCTTCTAAATTTGTATCATCCAAATGAATCGCCATTGATTCGTAAATCACCATGGGTCGAGCTGGATTGATCATGACATTTTGCTGTGCCATGAGCGGGATAATTACATGCGGAAAGGCTGTTCCAGAAAACTCGACATACTTTTTCGTTAAACTCTCAATAAGACTCGGACAAAGATTAGCATCCCCATCACGTTTAACTGACATCATGACTTTGTCATTTGAGGTGATATCAAATTCTTCATTTCCTTGCGGAAAATTCAATTGAGATGTTTCATCAACCATACCTAAAAATGAAAAGTGCATATTGTCGCTGATACCATAACGCTGCAATACTAACGCAAAGAGTAAATCACCAGGTACGCAAAACTTTTTAGCATCAACATCATGAAGTGGATTAAAATCATCTGCGATTTGTTTTGCAAATTGACTACCTTGCTCACGGGTGATCACCACGTGCTCGCCTTGTTCTTGGTAAAAACGACTTAACATATATTCTTTCTTTATCAGCTATAAAACCGCGCTATGTTATCAGAATATTTACAAAAAGAGGTCGAATCTGTTGAAATTTAAACATAAAAAAAGCCACAAACGGTAAATGTGGCTTTTTATAGATGTAATTCAAAGAATTAGATCATGAGTTGGGGTAATCCCTATAAGCTTTTTCTAGCTTTTTAGCTTGCTTTTTCGAGACACCAATATGTGCAAGCGCCACACGCAAACGTGCGCGGGATAAATCGGAACCTAAGATTTCCATTGCATCTAACACCGACGTAGACGACGCTTTCCCCGTCACAGCAACAAAAATTGGTTCTAAAAACTCTTTAATTTTGAGTTCATGGAAAGTTGATACTGATTTAGCAATGGCAAAGATTTCACTTTTTTCCCAGCTACGTAACCCTTCTAGTTCCCAGATAAAAAATTGTAGAGCTTGACGTACAGTCTCTTCCTCTGCTTTACCTGCGGTCAATAATGCAGGGTCATACTCAGGAATACCGCCAACAAAGTGACCCGCTAAATCAACCAGGTCTGATAACGTATTTATACGTGCTTTTGCTTCAGGCAAAATACGCGCGAGTGTTTGACTATTAAACTTCCAGTCAACAAAGCGCTGGATAAGCTGTTCGTCAGTCAAATTTTCACGGATCCACAGGCCATTTAGCCAGCTTAGCTTATCGACATCAAATACCGGACCGCCCAATGAGACTCGCTTCATATCAAAGTGCTCTATCATTTCTGCTAACGTGAACTTTTCACGCTCATCAGGCATAGACCACCCCATTCGACCAAGATAGTTCAGTACAGCCTCAGGTAAAAAGCCCATCTCTTTATAATAATTGATAGAGGTTGGGTTCTTTCGTTTGGAAAGCTTCGATTTATCTGGGTTACGTAGTAGTGGTAGGTGGCCTAATACCGGCGCTTCCCAACCAAAGTCTTCATAAAGCTTTAGCAATTTAGGAGCGGAGTTAATCCATTCTTCACCACGGAAAATATGACTGATCTGCATATGATGGTCATCGACCACGTTCGCCAAGAAATAAGTTGGGAAACCATCCGCTTTTAATAGCACTTGCATGTCGACATTTTCCCACGGGATCTCTATTTCATCGCGCAAGTAGTCATTAAACTTAAACGTGCCTTCTGCTGGGATCTTCATACGAATAACGTAAGGTATACCGGCTTCTAAGTTTGCTTTAATTTGCTCTTCGCTTAAGAGTAAACCACGTCCATCGTATTTTGGACGTAAGCCCTCAGCCATTTGCTCTTCTCGCATTTGGTCTAGCTCTTCAGCCGTTGCAAAACAATAGAAAGCTTTCCCCGCTTCAACTAGCTGGTGTGCATATTTTTTATATATGTCACTACGTTCTGACTGACGGTAAGGGCCAAACTCACCACCAACATCAGGACCATGATCCCACTCAAGGCCCAACCAACGTAAGCTATCCATAATTGCGAGTTCTGACTCTGAAGTGCTTCGCACCTGGTCTGTGTCTTCAATACGTAATACAAACTCACCACCTTGCTGTTTAGCAAAACAGTAATTAAACAGTGCAATATAAGCGGTGCCTAAATGCGGATCACCTGTCGGTGACGGGGCTACACGAGTACGGATAGTCATGTGGATTCTCTTAAATATCAGACGATAAAATATGGGTTGATATGCTAGCATATCAACCCATATTCTCAAATTTTCTCATTGTTCATTGAACGGCAAATTATGCAGCGTTATCGAGCTTTTGTAGATAGCTGACAATATCACTTGATTCATATAACCAAGTTACTTTGTTATCTTGTTCAATACGTAGACAAGGCACTTTAACTTTGCCGCCTTGCTCTGCTAGTTCTTGGCGATATTGTGCATTACCTTTGGCATCACGAGTTTCTATTTTTAGCCCTTCTCGTTTAATCGCTCGACGCACTTTTACGCAAAACGGGCACGCTTTAAACTCATACAGTTTAAACTGTGCAGTTTGCGTATCCAGTGCCAGTTGCTGTTCTGACGGGCGCTTTTTACTGCTAGGTGTAAAAATAAAGTCAAGTAATAAGATTATGCGCCCGAGTAACCAACGTACAAATTTCATGTTTATTCCCATGTCTAAATTATAGGGCAATCATATCACAAGCTAAAACAATTCAATATCGCTATGGATTGGTTCTAAGGGCGCTATGTTTAAATCATCAAAAAAGGTCATTTTATTACGACCATGTTGTTTAGAGTAATACAACGCCTGATCAGCTTGGTGGACTGCCTCTGATGTTTGTCCAATATTAACCAAAGCAACAAAACCGCCACTGACCGTAATCGAACCCACTTGTGGGAAACGAGCTGCTTCAATCAACATCCGAATCCGCTCTAGCCCGTTAAATGCAGTGGTAGGACATTGGCTCGGAAACAAGACAGCGAATTCTTCCCCACCATAACGAAATACATAATCTTCAGCTCTAAAACTACTTTTTAATAATTGCGCCACCAGCAAAATAACTTCATCGCCAATAACATGACCAAATGTATCATTAACGCCTTTAAAGTTATCAATATCAAGCATCGCTAAGTACCAGCGACGTTCAGCATAACCTTGACGCATTGCAGCATGGTTATCACGAGCGACAACACTTAAAACCTTTTCTTCAAAAGTCTGTCTATTCAATAACTGAGATAGAGGGTCAATACACGCATAATGCAGCGTAGACAATTGTTTTACAAATACATTAAGTAAGTGCGCTATTAAAGGCTCGAGGGGAGGGATTAATTCATCTTCTATCAGTTCAATAACCAAAAAACCCAGTATATTATTTTCGAATTTAGCCGGAAAAATACACTTCCTATGGTAATAATGTACTTCTACACTGGGTTTTAGCTTCTCTAACCGCTTTACCTGAGATTCAATATCAACCTCAGTAAGCGTTTCTTCTAAATAAGTAAAAACTGTATTTGGTATTTGTTGTGGTGTAAATTGCTTACAAAAAAGCAATGCGTAAGCGTGATTACCTTGAGTAAGGTGCTCAAGAATTTTGTCAAAACACGCATCAAGTGCCCATTCGCTTTTTTGATCCAATAAGCGAGCGGTTAACTCATGGCCACACTGAGTCGCTATCGTCATTTTAAGCCTCTCAAATACCCTTGAGATTATAGCTTAGTCTACCCTACACATTTTATGCAGTGACTATACACATTCAAGTAGCACCATATCGTCCCTATGAAGCACTACATGTGATGATTTACAGCCCAGCTCATCCTCTATTTCTGAGCTGTGACACCCCTTAATGATACCCAACTCGCTGTCTGAAAAACTGCACAGTCCTTTTGCAATGACGTGACCATGCTGATTCTTAACCATCACCAAATCACCTCGCTTAAACTCACCTTGTGTCGAAATGATCCCTTTAGCTAACAAACTCGCTCCACTGTCAATTAAAGCCTCGCATGCACCTAGGTCAATAATCAATGCACCGCTTGACTTTGGTGCCGATAAGAGCCATTTCTTTCTGCCTTCGACCGGCGCATCGAAACGCACAAAAGTCGTGCTTGGTGCATCATTCTTCATTACTTTAGTAATAATATCGACTTCGCTACCTTTCGCTATCACTGTTTCAATCCCAGCTCTTTGTGCAATATCCGCAGCTTGAAGTTTCGTCGCCATACCACCAGTGCCTTGATTGCTCCCCCCACCTCCAGCCAAAGCGCGCAACTTATCGTCCACTTTGCGCACTTCTGCAATTAACTTTGCATCTGGATCATTCCTCGGGTCTGCGGTAAACAGCCCCACTTGATCGGTTAGTAACATTAATTTATTTGCATTGGCCAGTATCGCTACCATCGCCGACAAATTGTCGTTATCTCCCACCGTTATTTCCCGCGTAGAAACCGCATCATTTTCATTAATGATTGGCACGACATTATGATGTAATAATTCATTCAAGGTATCTCGAGCCGTTAAATAGCGTGCTCTATGCTCTACGTCCGCCCGAGTAAGTAACATTTGTGCAACAGGTATGTTGTATAAAGAAAAAAGCGTTTGCCAAGTGTAAATGAGCTGGCCTTGCCCGATGGCAGCTAACATTTGTTTCTCTTTTAATGAGCTGCCACAAGGTTTTGGTAACTGAGCACGACCCGCCGCTACCGCCCCGCTCGATACGAGGATCACTTGATAGCCTTGGCGTTTAAGTTGTACACACTGCCGCACAAGTTCGACCATACGCGGCTTATTTAAGGTTTTCTCACCTGCCGTCAGTACACTTGTGCCCAATTTAATTACAACTATTTCACTTTTCATGCTTCCTCCTGCTCAACAAGCCATCATTTATAACAAAGAGGAAAAACTGTACAAGTAAATTTTGCTCATGTTACTTTTGAGCAGTTGTTAATAATTGCATAAAACCACCATTTTTCGTGCGATTACACGCAGATTGTATACAATCACCAATATAGTCGCGCTAACCTCGCTAAAATGGTATATTTGTTTCTAGAACAGTGATTTATTTAGTTATATTTTATACTAAAATATTTTATGCTTGCGAGTCGGTGAAAATGATTTATCAAATGATCCATATCAAGCCTTGTAACAAAAAGGTACGTCATAGTATGCCCCAAGTCTCGGAGGTTTTTTAATGAAGAAACACTCAAAACGTAAGGAGCTAATTATGCTCCCATTATTGTTCGTCGCTATTTTACTTTGCATTGGCGGTCATTTTATTCTGCAACCAAGCTATCAGGACAGTTCTATCGCTGAATATAGCTTAGCAGCACTCCCTTTCATCCTGTTTTCTATTGTTATTATTGCAATCAAAATAGCAATTAAAGCTGAGCAAAAAGACCCGTAAATTACAAAATATGATACCCAAACCAATCTGGTGTCAGCGGCTTACTTTTACCGCTGGGTGTTAATTTAATGAAATATTTTTCATCTAATAAATCTATTGCAAAACAATCGTCCACATCATGTAAGTTATCTTTATGGAGGTGACTTGCTCCCACTAATAATTGTGCATAAGCTTGATTTTTTGCCTCTTGAACACTCCTCGCAATAAATAAAGCAAAATCATGCTGCTCAGCAAGATCCGTGGGGTGATACCCTCCCATATTAACAAAGTATAGCTTTTCAGACTGCGAGGTATGCTCGGTTACCAAATTCACTTCATAGCCATTGATGTGCGTAATTTCAGTATAGCTATCAATATGCACCGCATTTTTATCCCCAACCCATTGCGCTTTCAGTTTCGGGTAACATTGTTCAATGTTTTCACCGATAACAAACCGTACATCATGCATTTCAATATGGCACCCGGTAACTCGCCCTCCTAAATACACCATAAACAACTTCATACTACGCCTCCAAAAAAATGCAGTGTGATTTTACACTGCATTTTGTCGATAATACATGACTGCGTTATAGCTGCTTTTTCAAGTAACTAATACCTTGAATAAGCTGATTGTCCTCTTGATTTTCGATAGATTTGGCCGTTCGTGGTGCGTACATATCAGGTAAAACACCGACACCAATTAATGCTTCGCCATTTGTTTGCCTAGCCGACATTCCCGTATAAATATATGAAATACCACCTTGTTGATACCCACCAAACTTATGAGAATAAACAATATCACCATTAATTCCGGCTGTAGGCACACCTAAAATTGGTATATTGGCATCTTGTAAAAACATCAGTGCATGCTCATTCTGACTGATACTTGAACGTGATGATAACGCGACCAAAGGGATATTGACACCTGCACCTTCAGGCGTAATTGTCTGGCGAAAAGTATAATCAAACTTCTCGGTCTGATCTGGCATCATTTGATATCTAAAATCAAGAGTCCCCGATTTTGCCTCGGTAGAGAGTAACCAAGCGAATAGCTGCTTCCAACCTTGAAAACTTGTTGGATAATGGCGGAAGTCAATCACAATGGCCGAAGCCTTTTCAAGAAGGCGCTTCACATCAGGTAAATTATTTACCGTCACATTGTATGCCATTAACTGTGCAACACCATTCTCATGATATCTTACCAACTCACTGTAATGCGGCACGACACCTTGTCCTTTATATGGACCGGTCACTTTATAGTGAACGGTCGCACTGGTTACACCGTACTCTTCACCAGATGATTTTCTAAACACCATATTCACTAAACGTGAATCTGTGTACCGAGTGAGTAGATTCAGCGATTGCTCTTTTTCTGTCAGTCCCGCTTTTAATGTACGGCCTTTGTAATAATCTAACCAATAGTCAATTGTTTGACCGTCTATACTGATCAGTTCATCACCTAGCTCAACTTGTAAGGATAGGAAATCAGTCCGATTAACCACCAACGCCTTTTCATCAATGTAAGACAAGGTAAATGGTAACTTATAGTGTTTAAAGGGCACTATTTCTTCGGGATAATTTATCCATACATGATTGTCGCCTAATAAAGAAAACTGCTCATTCACTTTATACTCAAACTCATTTCTAGCACCAATACATGCATTAAACAGAGGTAAATGAGTTTGTGACCAATTTACATCAACATGCCCAAAGTACGGCCAAAAATGTTGAATTTCTGCCCACATAGAGCTCACTGCAGCCATACATGTTTCAGTACCCGTCATATTCGTTACTAAGTTATAAGGATTTCCTGCTTGATATGCCGTCCCTAATAACGCGCTATCAATGGGTAAATATAAAGGGATATAAATATCTCGACCTTGGTAGGTTGAAGCAAAGTATGTTTGCTGTGTGAAATAAGGGAATTGAGTAAGCTCTTGAAAAGTGCCGGTTGTTAAATCTCTAAAATAAATATGATTAGTACTCGCCCCACTTTGAATCCAAACATTCACACTCTCATCATTCTCAACGCTCGGAAGGTGTATCACATTGCGCTGAACATAAGGTGCAATTGCTTGGATCAACTCTATCCCTTTATCTACTCGCTGCTCGCTTGGCGTGTCACGCAAGACTTTGAAGCTATCACGTAAAAAACTATCCCAGTCAGAATTTGCGACAGCGTTACTCGGATAGAAATACCTAACTTGTTGTGCTAATTCTGAAAAAGCACGTAATTCAGGAACAATCTCTTCATAACCTTGCTCATTTTGCAACAGATGATTTGCTGAAACACTGGGCGTTATAATTGACATAATTGCCAACGCTAAACTTGTACGGGCATACTTTTTATATTTTTCCATTTTAACTGTCCTTATTTATTGTATTACCGGTTCCTATATCTACTACATATTGGTCGATTTATGCAAGTGATCAGCGACGTCTAAAAACTTGCAAGAATGCAATCAATTGAGCCATAAGAAAAATTACGTTAAGGTGGATAAAATAATAAATCACTCATAGGCAAGTGAATGATAAAAAGTTTATTTCTAAGCATAAGTATACTTGGCGCTTCATCCTTTGCATTTGCGCAAACAACCCTTATTCACAACATACAAGGCTATACGCCAACCAATGCGGGTGCCCTCGCACAATTTAGCGTACTGGTATTTAAAGATGGGAAAGTCGTTAAAACAGGCAATGATCTTACGTTAAAACAATTCCCTCAAGCGACCCGAATTGATGGCCTCGGCAAAACCCTTCTGCCTGGATTAATCGATGCCCATGGTCATATTATAGGGCTTGGTAACAACTTACTTCGATTAGATATTAGGGGAAGTCGCTCGATTAAAGAAGTCGGAGAAAAGCTCGTAAGCTATGCCAATAAAAACCCAGAAGGTTGGCTTATTGGTCGCGGCTGGGATCAAACTTTATGGCCTGGTGGTAAGTTTCCTACCGCTGCGCAGTTAGATAAATATATATCAAACAGACCTGTGGTGTTAACCCGAGTTGACGGGCATGCAATTTGGGCCAATTCACAAGCGATGAAACTGGCTAAAATAGAAGCTCATACCCAAGCGCCAAAAGGTGGCGAGATAATCAGAGGTGCCGACGGGTTACCAACGGGGGTATTTATCGATAAAGCAGAGAGCTTGGTTAATCAGCACATTCCCGCGACTTTGCCTACGCAAAGAAAGCGCGCCTTAGAAGTGGCTGGTAAACATTTGCTCAGCTTAGGGATCACTTCAACTCATGACGCCGGTATCGACTACAATACATGGTTGTTATACCAAGACTATGCGAAACAAAAAAAACTGCCTCTGCGTATTTATGCAATGCTTGGCGCAAATGATGACAAGTTAGAAAGCATGTTAAAACACGGCGTTATAAAAGACACGCAAGACTTTTTGTCTATTCGTAGTGTTAAAATATATGCGGATGGCGCTTTGGGTAGTCGAGGTGCAGCACTTATCAAGGATTACCATGACCGTAAAAACTATCAAGGTTTAATGCTCGAAACTCAACCCAAATTAGAAGCTTTACTTACACAGAGCTTCAAACATGGGTTCAGTGCTCACACCCATGCAATTGGTGATAGAGCAAACCGTATTGTACTAGATGCGTATGAAAACACCTTCAAATCAGTTGGGGGAAAGCTGCTTAGAAACCGCATTGAGCACGCCCAAGTTGTTCACCCGCAAGATATACCACGCTTTAAATCGTTGGCCATTATTCCATCTATGCAGCCCGTTCATGCCACATCGGATATGAATATGGCGCAATTGCGTTTAAGCGATGCACAGCTGCAAGGGGCGTATGCGTGGCAAACATTTATCAAACAAGGCAGTAAAGTAGCATTTGGATCAGACTTCCCCGTTGAGCTAGCCAACCCCTTCCATGGCTTATATGCGGCTATAACAAGAATGTCTCGGGCGCAAAAACCTAAAGGTGGCTGGCGAGTCAATGAGGCAGTAACCAGAGCACAGGCCTTGCGCGCTTTTACACTTGATGCGGCTTATAGTGAATTTAGAGAATATAAAACCGGTAGTTTAGAACAAGGAAAATGGGCTGATTTCATTTTAATTGATAAAGACTTTATGAATATTGACCAGCATGAAATAGATGATATTCAAGTTGAACAAACTTGGATCGCAGGAAAGTTAAAATACCAAGGTTAATTGTTATATTATTAACTGCACGGTACTAGGGGCTGTTGATCTGTCAGGTTCATTTTTGCAGCAGTTTGATTGGATTTTATATAAGGCAGAGGCTGCGTAGCATAGTTACTCCATGTGAGTCAGCCGATAACATAGTAGAAAAGCCAATCAAACGCTGCCTACTGGTTCTTTTGAGCGCCCTTTTCTCTTTGTTGCTTAATATTCGCTTAGATCACTAAGCCACACATTAAGCGCCTCGATAAAAGCACGCTCAAAGCGAACAAAAATAGAACAGCAAAGATCAACAATCCCTAGTCAGTACGGTGCAGTTTTATTAAATGGTAACTGTTTACAAGCGCTAATAGTGCGTTAGTAAACGCCACAGGCCAAGCTTCTATCATGACTCCATAGATAGCAAAACATATACACCCTGTTAAATTAAACCACCGTAATTTAACGACATTGCTCATCATCAGTGAAATTACCAAAAAAACTGAGGCAATATAGCCTAAATATTCCCAAGTCATTTGTTCTCTCCCATTAGTTGAGTTAGCATAGTCAGCTGTACAAAATTATTGCTGGTGTGATTAAGCCTAGAATAAAAAAACTAACTCACAAACCCCTTATAGAATTAGGACTAAGTAAGCTCTAACACGGGAACGGGGGCATTTGCATTTTAGCAAACCGCTGGTGTGAGTTAGCGAGAAATCAAGGACTTCATGCTATCGTTATTTATCACCAATAAATAGGACAATTGTCCGAAGAGCCATCTAGATGTTTCAATATCATTTTTCCACCGATCTTGTAGAACAATTATTAAAGTTCGCGGGTAACGGATTTTTACATAGTAAAAAAGACGTATTAATTCATCAAGATGAGCCACTAAGCAAGTTAATCTTAGTACGCAGTGGTACTGTATCATTCAGCTATGATGTGGGTAACGGTCGTCGTCTCCTACTCGGACAATTAGATTGTAATAACACCCTCATTGGTGAAATTGAAGCACTCAATCAACACCCTTGTATTTATACAGTCACTTGCCTTAGCGAGGTGAAGTACAACCTGATTGAGTTAAAGCATTGGCGCCAGCTTTTGTTAGATCAACCCCAATTGAGCTTATACACAGCACAGTCTATTGCCGCAAAATTCACCGAAAACCAAAAAATCAACCTAGATAAATTGCTGCTCCCACTCAGCTATAACATTGCTAATGATTGTTTATTGCGTGCCGAAAACAACCATCCAACCATGCTGCGAGCTTACCCAACGGTCAATGCTGAAGCCGAACGTTTTGCGACAACGGAGCGAGCTTATCGACGCGTGGTGTCTGAACTGGTTGAAAAAGGATTAATAGTACGTACCAGTGATGGCTTAAAGCCTGTGGATATCACTTTACTTGAAGAGTTTGTTGATAGCTTCTCCCAAATTTAAGCTCAGTGTACAAAACGGTATGTTTTGTACACCTTTATCATGCTTTATTTAAAAAGGTCCTGAATTTTAGCTAAATCAGATTTGCCCGCAATAATCTCATCTGGGGTTAATCCAGATAATTCATGCGGGAACACCAGCCATTCATCTGACTCATGAATGTAATAGTCTGGCTTCATGGGCACTTTGGTATTTTTCGGCTTATAGTACGGGCACGCAACTCGGATATCTCTTGGTAAGTTTAAGCGCATCAGCTCGCTGAGTTTCTCTTTTAACGCAAATATACTGCGACCTGAGTCAAATACATCGTCAACAATCAGCAATGAATCTCCGGCATCCGCATTTTCTATTATATAGTGTAAGCCGTGCACTTTGATTTCTTTTGACTGCTTACCTATTCCATAATATGACGATGTACGCACAGCGATATGATCTGTTTCAATACCTTTATAATCATAATACTCTTGCACAGCAATACCAATTGGAGCGCCGCCACGCCAAATACCAATGATGAAATCTGGGCGAAACCCATCTTCATACACTTGTGCTGCAACACGAAAAGAATCTTCTAACAATTGTTGTGCGGTAATATAGCACTTATCTGACATACCAAACCCCGTGGAACTATGCGAATTAATCGCCAATTTAGATAAGCTAGTTTTACAACATTGAAGTTAAATGATCACTTCGCTGAGAAAACTGGCATAAGTTATAACCGGTAATTTTAGCGCAGATAAATAAAAAATGCTTTAGCTTCTGATAATCGGTTGAACTACATCAAGAATATAGAAAAATAATGGGGGAAATATCAAGACTTCATTGAACACCGAAGTCTTGATATTTCAAAAGGTATTCGTTAGATGCCTTCTACCATTAAACGTGTATCTGGCAAATATGATAGATGAGGAATAGCCAAATCAGGGCGTTCCATACGACTCACAGCATTCAATGCAGCCGCAATTGCCCCCTCTTGCCAACCAGGCAGTGATGACAGCTGATCACCAATAACGAAGAAGTTTGGTGCACTTTTACCTGCAGCTGAATTAATTCCACTCCCTTGCGTCAATGCATTGAAATGCGTAACAGCCTGGTCACCCACCACATGCCATTGTGCCCAGCCCCCTTTGATATATGGCATATTTTGCCACGCAATGGCTACACCGTGCTCCAAGCCATGCCCAAAGGCATCTCCGAATAGCGTCGCACCAGCCTTTGCTTTGTCCAAGCGCTCTTGAACCGACAAACAACCCCAATCAAATGCAACCTTTGAAAAGTTGTAGGCACCAGTCAATACCCCTTTTTGATCATGATAGGCAGTTGATGGATACCAAATTTGTGTTATTTCATCGTTTGTCCATGAAATCCCGCCAAAAATAGGGACCACACCGACTTCAGAGTCGGGTACCGTCAATATATCTTCATTACTGATATTATCGTGACGAACTTCAACACTCGATCCTTGCCATAGCGACCTATCTGCTTGCCACCCTACTTTGGTTGTGCAGGCCAAAAACTTCGCGGCGTACCCTTGGGTTGGCACATTGAATTGTGATTGATAAACCGCATGCAATGCCTGTTTGAAGCTTTTATCTAATCCAGTCTCAGTATCTAAACTTTGTAAGTCGTCATCCAGTATCTTGCTCAAAAATGGCATGGCCATGTTGCTAAAACAATAATCAGCATAAATGTGCTCAACCGCTTCAGTGCCCATTTTACTTACTGATATATCAAACTGTTGCCGGCTCTCATCCCATTGAATACATTTTACAGGACTATTTAACTGAATATTGCCCCCTAAACGGCTCACTTCTCGTGCAAAAGCATGTTGCACTTGATCCATACCTCCAACAGGCTGAAATAGCGTGTTTTGCCATAAAAAGTCAGCCGGTTGATAAAATTTAGTTTCTGCCCAAAAGTTTGATTCAAGCAGCGAGTCAAAACTTAACGGCTCTGCGGTTCGACCGGCCTCGACGCCCGGCAATACTGTATAACCGGCTCGAGAACGCCCATTTTCCATGCCATTCTCTCCTGCCGTTACTTGATATTTGCCTTTATACTCACCAGATGGCACCAACTCCCCAAACGAAATCATCAGATCTTGTAACTGCCCAGCACGTTCATCCACTTTTTCGGCGGCAACACCACATTCTGTCGCTTTAATTAAACTATGAGCATTTTCATAAACCATCTGGGCCAACCAGCCGCGTGTATTATGATCTAAGCGCCTATATACTAATGGCAAACCTGCAAAACTATCTTTCATCTGTACTAAATTTGATTCACTATTCATTACATACACTTCAACATCGACGCCAAACTCTTTCAAATACGAAAGTAAACGTTTATGGCCCGATGGAATACGGCCTGGACCTGCATTTAAATACGGGCGACTGTCGCCTTTTGGTTGTTCAAAATGGACCATTTGTGTTTGACCTGGGGTGGAATTAAACAAGTCGCTATTTACATCTTCTGTCAACGTATCGCCAGTACGTAAACTTAAACAGCGTCCACCAGTGCGATTTTGTGCTTCGAGCACCACCACATCCATCCCTGTTTTTTGCGCTAATAACTCATATGCCGTCGTTAGCCCCGATACCCCAGCGCCTATTATCACAGCAGTTTTGCCTTGATACTTATGTGCCGAGAGTTTTACAGGGCCAGGCGTTAATTTTAATTGCAGGTTAGTAGCGTCATCTAACGCAGCATGCGCTTTAGCTTGGGGGTTGTTTTGATGAAATTGTGCTCTAGATTGATGTTCTGCCATTGGTTTGCTCCTTTAAAAACAATGTGGCGAGATGCACCAATGCTGCGGTTGTAACATTGTGCATCCTAGCTATAAAAACGAATCAAATCGTCTTACAAGATAGTTCACAATGTCGACAATGCGTATTACAGAGAATTACAGTCTACTTGCCCTGAGTAAAATGTTTCAATGCGGTTTCTTCTGGATATTGCCGCGCTGAACTCACAAGCAATTATTTTTGCGTATCCATTGCCCAAAGTTTAGGTTATTTAACTAAAAACGGCCCATCACAATGGGCCGTTTTTATAGTCAAATAAATTAAGTACTATGAGGCTGTCCCGTCATTTTCTTCCTCTAAGCCTCCCTTACTTTCTAAGCTAGGGATTTCTATTTCAAATTCATCCACTCGCTGCAACCCTCGAGGTAACTTATTTCCACGTCTTCCACGTTCACCGTAATAATGCTCTAAATCACTCGGCTTCAATGTCAATTTGCGCTTTCCTGCATGTAAAGTGACTGCACAACCTTCAGGTACACATGCTAAAACCTTCACAAACTCTTCTCGGGCCTGTACTTTTGCACTTGGTATTGAAATGATCTTATTTCCTTTTCCTTTGGCCAACTTAGGTAAGTCACGTAGTGGGAACAACAACATTCGACCTTCATTTGAAATGGCCATACACATATCAGAAGCAACATCATGCACTTCAATTGGGGCAATTAACTCAGCACCTTTTGGCACGCTCACAAGGGCTTTGCCGTTTTTATTTTTACTGATCAAATCACTAAATTCAGTAATAAAGCCATAACCACCATCCGTTGCCATCAAGAGCAAGGTATTTTCTTCGCCCATGAGAACATGTTCAAAATTACATCCTGATGCCAGATTAAAACGACCTGTCATCGGCTCACCTTGGCTACGCGCAGAGGGTAAACTGTGAGCATCTGTCGCAAATGCGCGACCTGATGTATCTAAAAAAACGGCTGGTTGATTGCTTTTTCCTTTCGCAGCGCCTTTATACGCATCCCCAGAGCGGTAATTTAGCCCTTGCGCATCAATATCATGACCTTTGGCAACTCGTGCCCACCCTTTTTCAGATAAAACCACTGTCACGGCTTCTGATGGAATTAAATCCTTTTCACTGAGCGCTTTAGATTCTCCACGTTCAATGACAGGAGAACGACGCTCATCTCCATACAATTCAGCAGCCTCTTGAATTTCCTTTTTCATTAAAGTTGACATACGGCGCTCAGAGCCTAGCGTCAATTCAAGTTTATCTCGCTCTATAGATAACTCATCTTGCTCACCACGAATCTTTACTTCTTCTAGCTTAGCCAAATGACGTAATTTAAGGTCGAGTATAGCCTCAGCTTGACGATCGGATAACGCAAATCGCGACATCAGTTCTACTTTTGGTTTTTCCTCGGTACGAATGATTTCAATTACTTCATCGATATTCAAAAAGGCGGTCATTAAGCCTTCTAAAATATGTAGTCGAGCTAAAACCTTATCTAATCGGTGCTGTAAACGGCGCCTTACCGTATCACGACGGAAAATCAACCACTCAGATAAAATCTGACGTAAGTCCTTTACCTGTGGGCGACCGTCAAGTCCAATCATATTCAAGTTAACACGGTAACTTTTCTCAAGATCCGTAGTCGCAAACAAGTGTGCCATTAAGGGTTCAAATTTGATCCTGTTTGAACGGGGTACAATGACGATGCGTGTTGGATTTTCATGATCAGATTCATCACGTAAATCAGCCACCATAGGCAGTTTTTTCGCCGTCATTTGCGCTGCAATTTGCTCTAAAACTTTACCACCCGAACATTGGTGAGGTAATGCAGTAATGACGATTTCACCTTGCTCTTCAGTGTACACTGCACGCATTTTTATCGAGCCACGGCCCGTTGTATAAATCTTTTTGATATCGGCTTTCGGTGTAATAATTTCTGCATCTGTTGGATAATCGGGCGCGTGTACCACATCCAATAATTCATCTAACGTCGTTTTAGGTTTATCTAACAATAAACAACTTGCAGCTGCGAGTTCTGTTACATTATGTGGTGGAATATCTGTTGCCATACCAACTGCGATACCCGTCACCCCATTTAACAAAATATGCGGTAACCGTGCTGGTAGTACCTTAGGCTCATCCATTGTACCGTCAAAGTTTGGTGTCCAATCAACAGTCCCCTGCCCCAGCTCTTTTAATAAAACTTCTGCAAATTTAGAGAGTTTAGCTTCGGTGTAACGCATTGCCGCAAATGATTTAGGATCGTCAGCAGCCCCCCAGTTACCTTGCCCATCTACGAGCGGGTAACGATAAGAAAAAGGTTGCGCCATTAAAACCATGGCTTCATAACATGCACTATCCCCGTGAGGGTGATACTTACCCAATACGTCACCAACCGTACGCGCAGACTTTTTATATTTCGCCGACGCCGAAAGGCCAAGCTCGCTCATTGCATAAATAATACGTCGCTGTACAGGTTTCAATCCATCGCCAATATGTGGCAATGCGCGGTCCATGATCACGTACATGGAGTAGTTAAGGTAAGCGTCTTCAGTAAAACGCCCCATAGTCTGTTGTTCAATGCCTTGTAACGACAAGGCTTGAGGATCAGTCATGTAACACCCTATTTATTGTTATAGCGAATACGGTAAATCGCATTCGCATAATCATCCGATACCAACAAAGTACCATCTGCCAATTCAGCAAATGCAACCGGACGACCTAAGGTTTGCTCTTTAGATAAAAAACCACTTACCAGCGGCTCATAAGCGGTGACTTCACCGCCTTTAATTGTCGCCATCATCACACGATAGCCAACTTTTTTACTACGATTCCACGAGCCATGTTCTGCAACAAGCAAAGTGTTATGCCGCTTTTCTGGAAAATGTGTACCGCGATAAAAGTGCAACCCTAACGGCGCTACATGTGCTTGCAATGCTAGTTTTGGCGCGCTAAAGTGCTGAAAATCCATTAAAGTTTTGTTTTTTGCATACTCAGGATCAAGTACACTGCCACCATGAACGAATGGAAAACCAAAATGCTCTTGTGGCTTACTCACTCGATTGATTTCATCGGGGGGTATATCATCTCCCATCATGTCTCGGCCATTGTCGCTAAACCACAAATTGCCCGTTTTTGGATTTGTATCAAAACCCACTGAATTTCGAACACCTTGGGCAACAGTGGTCAGTTTCTTGGTGGTTAAATTCAGAGAAAAAATTCGACCAAATTTGGGGTTTTCCTCACAAACATTACACGCCACACCAACCGGAATAAGCAATTCACCATTATTGGCAAAACGAATAAACTTCCAGCCATGGTGCCGTTTGTCTGGCAAATCGTCAAACACCACATCATAATCAAACGACTTCGCTTGGCGCTTTAATTGCAGATCAATATCAGAGAAGCGAATAACTCGACTAACCTCAGCCACAAATAAATTGCCATTTTTCATTGCCAATCCAGATGGCATATTTAGCTTTTCAGCTAGAACAATTTTACGATCTGCTATGCCATCTTTATTATCATCAATCAATGCGTGCACTTTGCCCGCTTTTCTCGAGCCGACATACACGATACCATTGGCTGACACAGCCATTTGCCTAGCATTATCAACATCTTGTGCGAAGTAACTAATTTCATAACCACTCGGCAGTGACAAATTATCTAATATTTGTGCAGAACTTAAAGGTGCTAAAAGACAGCTTAGCAGTATCAATATATGTTTCATATAACCACCTTAAGCGTCAAACTCGGCTTTATCGCCATGATTTTCTAACCAAACTTTACGATCCCCTGAACGCTTTTTAGCCAACAACATATCCATCATTTCCATCGTGTGCTCTGGTTCATCCAGTGTCAATTGCACCAAACGACGGGTATTAGGATCCATGGTGGTTTCTCGTAGTTGAAGCGGGTTCATTTCCCCCAATCCTTTAAATCGCTGAACATTCACTTTGCCACGTTTTTTCTCTGCCTCAATCCGCGCTAATACGCCTTTTTTCTCATCTTCATCTAATGCATAAAATACATCTTTACCGACATCAATTCGAAATAATGGCGGCATAGCAACGTATACATGCCCTTTATTAACTAGGTTTTGAAAATGACGTACAAACAATGCACATAACAAAGTCGCGATGTGTAATCCATCAGAGTCAGCATCCGCGAGAATACATATTTTGCCATATCGCAGACCAGATAAATCATCTGAGTCAGGGTCTATGCCCAAAGCAACCGAAATATCGTGTACTTCTTGAGATGCCAATATTTGGCCTGACTCCACTTCCCATGTATTTAAAATTTTACCTCGAAGTGGCATTATCGCTTGAAACTCACGATCTCTGGCTTGCTTTGCTGAACCACCTGCAGAGTCACCTTCCACTAAAAATAATTCTGAACGCTCTGTTTCTGTTCCTGAACAATCCGTCAACTTACCTGGTAGGGCAGGCCCTGACGTAACTTTTTTACGAACCACCTTTTTCGCGGCACGCATACGCTTTTGCGCGTTGCTAATACACAATTCAGCAAGCAATTCGGCCGTATCAGTATGTTCATTTAGCCATAAGCTAAACGCGTCTTTCACAATACCCGAAATGAATGTGGCGCAAGAACGTGACGACAGTTTTTCTTTTGTTTGCCCCGCAAATTGTGGATCTTGCATTTTTGCAGACAACACATAGCTACACCTATCCCAAATATCATCAGGTGTTAATTTAACCCCTCTTGGCAACAAGTTTCGAAACTCACAAAACTCGCGCATTGCTTCAAGTAACCCTTGACGCAAACCATTGACATGTGTGCCACCTTGAGCAGTAGGGATCAAGTTAACATAACTCTCTGTGATCGATTCCCCCCCCTCAGGTAACCAATGCAATGCCCATTCGACCCCTTCTGTTGAACCACTAAAATTCCCTATAAAAGGGCTTTTCGGTAAAACTTCAAAGCCTGCGGCACTGTCTTTTAAGTAATCTTCTAGGCCTGCTTCATAGTGCCACTCTTGTGTCTCTTTGGTTTGTTTATTAATAAAACGAATTTTTAAACCTGGACACAATACCGCTTTTGCTTTGAGGATATGATTAAGCTTGGATAACGAGAAATTTGCTGAATCGAAATAACTGGCGTCGGGCCAAAAGTGCACCGAGGTACCAGTATTACGTTTCCCGACAGTACCTGTCACTTCTAAATCTTGTACTTTGTCACCACTTTCGAATGCCATTTCATGTACTTGACCTTCTCTTTTTACGGTGATTTGTACACGCGTCGATAAAGCATTCACAACGGAAATACCCACGCCATGTAGACCGCCTGAAAACTGGTAGTTTTTATTTGAAAATTTACCACCAGCATGCAATTTGGTTAAAATTAACTCAACCCCAGGTAAGCCTTCTTCTGGATGAATATCAACCGGCATACCACGACCATCATCACACACTTCTAAAGAGTTATCTTCATGTAAAATAACATCTATTTTTGTCGCATGACCCGCAAGAGCTTCATCAACACTGTTATCGATAACCTCCTGTCCCAAATGGTTTGGTCGAGTGGTATCCGTATACATCCCAGGTCGGCGTTTAACTGGCTCTAAACCATTTAAAACCTCAATCGCTTCTGCGTTATAGTTTTGCTCGCTCATAAATGGATTCTTTTTATTAAATTCGTTCAGTTTTATGTGATTTCTAAAAAATTGACTATGGTGTCAAAATAGCGCTGAAAAGCCATAAAGCTATGATCTCCAGCAAACTCGATACGTTGTTCACATGCCATAAAATACCGCACAGCTTGCTGATAAGGTAATACTTCATCTCCCATTTGCTGCAACAACATCACCAACTGAGGGTGCACTAACGTTGCGTAATGTAGTTGCTTTAAAGCCTCTACATGATCTAACGTTAATTCATAATGTACCTTTTGGTAGGGATTATACTGTGCTCCTAAATAATCCGCTAATAAATCAAAAGGTTTAACCGCTGGATTAATCACAACTGCTTTTAAACCATACAATTGTGATAAATATGTCGCATAATATCCACCTAAAGAACTGCCTATTAGTACCGTATCTGGTTCAATTAATGCAACTAGCTGTGATATGGCTATACGTGGGTCAAAGCTCAACCTAGGTGTTAAATACTCACACGAATACCCTTGCGACGCAAACCACTCACCAAATTGCAGGGCTTTAAATGATAATTCTGAACTATTAAAGCCATGAATGTAGATTACTCGTCGAGCCATATCACCTCAGAATCAAACCCATTGATACCAAAATTAATAATACGTAACGCAGGGCCACGGTCTTGCTGCTGCCACTGAGATGTGCCTTTGTTAAACTGTATTGACGTCGCAGGGGTTGCTAAAACATGCATTGTTCGATAGGTGCTTTGGTAATCATTATGAACATGTCCATGCACAAGTCTTACCGCTTTATTACTATTGACTAGACAATTAAGTAACGCTGGACCATTTTCCAAAATATGCTTATCTAAATAGCCATTAATAGGCACGGGGTGATGATGACTAAATGCTAAAACTTGTTCTGAACTGCACAATAACATCTGATGCAACTCAAATAGATGCTGCTGTTCACACCATCCAGCCGGTGTCTCACCTTTTGAGTTAATTAAAAAAATATCCGCACCATTTAACCTGAGGTGTTTATTTGAATGAATTTGACCAAGGCTAATTTGCTCTAACTCAGTTAATTCATCATGATTGCCTGGAAGCCAGAATACGGGGCAATCTAATTCAGAGACTCGCACTAGCTCAGCAAACAATTGGTAAGATTCAACACTATGATCTTGGGTCAAATCACCACCAAAAATCACGGCATCAAGGTGGCATGTGGCCATATATGACAACGTACGCTTAAAATTATCGGCAGTATTAACCGTAAAATACGTCCCCATTTCATCACAGAACAAATGACTATCTGTGATATGTGCCAACTTTATACTCGATTTATCAAAGTGATACGGGTGCCTAAACCATGCCATTGTTTACATCCCAGTTTAATGGCACTCTGCCACTTTCCAAACAAGCCATCAACCAATCAGCCAAAAAAGCATTCAGTTGATACTTCTCATCTTTTTGATGCATGCTCGGGTTAGGGTAACCATATGATGGTTTAATACGTTGATGAAAATCATGATGAATAACTTCAGCAACCTTCGCATCATGATACAAACGCACTGATAACTGAAACTCAGGCAAGAAGTCACTGATACTAACCGTTTGTCGAATAGTAATGTCTGTGGTGTATTTGGCGCACCCGTCCACAACTATGTCATAGTGCGCATTTGCAAGTTCAATCGTACGTTGAGCACCGGGTTCCTCCGGTGGTAGTACTTTCAAAACACGCAAGTAATTACGCTCACATAATGTAATATATTTAGGTAAGGATTGAATATACCCTTGCCTAGTTGCTACTTCACTCAAAGTCAAACCTCAACTTTTTACAGCTACTTCACTTAAGACTTTCGCCCTATTTAATGCTAACCATTGTAGACTAATCACTGTTGCAGCGTTATCAATTTCGCCAGTATTTAATCTGGCAAGTGCATCGTCATAAGGAAGTACATGAGTTTTAATGTCTTCACCTTCACTTTCTAATCCATAGATACCACCAGCTTGTGATAAATCCGTTTCAGCTAGATATAAATAAATCCGTTCTGTCGTGCCCCCTGGGCTTGATAAATAAGAAGTCATAAAGTGCAACTTGTCTAACGTTAACCCCGCTTCTTCTTGGGCCTCCTTACGCGCAACATGTTTGTAATCTGTTGACCCCTCAGCCATACCAGCAATGCATTCCAATAACCAAGGTGAAGACTTCGTGGCCATTGCGCCAATACGTATTTGCTCAATTAAAAGCACAGTGTCAGTTTTTGGATCATAAGGCAGAACCGCAACCGCATGTCCCCGCTCTAAAATCTCGCGCCGAACGGTCTTTGAAACCCCACCAACAAATAAGGCATGTTTAAAATAATACGCCTGAATTTTAAAAAAACCTTCATAAACACTATGGATTGACTCCACTTCTACATGCTGGTTATCAAATTCATTAATAGAGTTCATTTTATTTCCTGTTTAATTCAAATTTGGGGTTTAAAAATTAACCATAAGGCCCAATATGCTAAAACTATCGTGCGAGGCTTAGTAAACCAATTTGAGCCTTATATATTCTGTTACACTTGTTGGCTTTGATTTACGTATTAAGTTTATCGTTTCTAAAAAAAACAGGGTAACATGCTTCCAGTATAAAAAATTGTCTAAGGACTGAGCGAAAATGAAAAAAAGCTTACTATCTCTTTTTGTTGGTTTATCTTGTGCATTAACCAGCAACCTAACGTACGCAGAAGATTTATTGCAAGTATACGACATTGCGACTGCAAATGATCCAATCGTACTTAAAGCTAAAGCACAAGCTGATGCACAAAAGTTTGCACAAGACAGTGCATTAGGTGCTTTGTTACCACAACTAGGTTTTGAAGCTGGATATCAGCAAGTCGACTCTGATGGGTACGGTCAGCAAAATGATCTGAGCGGATATACTCTAGGTAGTGGCTTTACTGATACTTTTAGCAGAACTCTATCACTACAACAAACAATTTTTGATATGTCCATCTGGGAATCTCTAAGCATCGCTGAAAAACAAGCTATGCAAGCGAGTACCCAATACGAACTAGCTCAACAAGATTTAGTTGTCCGCATAGCACAAGGTTATTTTGATGTTTTAAGTGCACTCGATAATTTGGAGTTTGTACAAGCCGAAAAGCGGGCTATTGAGCGTCAATTAGAGCAAACAAAGCAACGTTATGAAGTTGGTTTAACAGCAATTACCGACGTGCACGAGGCACAAGCACAGTTTGACAGAGCTGTCGCAAATGAAATTGTCGCAAAAAATGATGTTGAAACTGCCCGAGAATCACTGCGTACCATTACAGGTAAATACCACAGTAAACTTGATTCCCTCAATACCGACACATTTTCAACTGTATCTCCGAGTAGAAAAGCAACTGACTTTGTTAATATAGCAAAAGATAAAAACTTATCTCTTGCGATATCTAAAGCAAGTTTGGAAATAGCTGAAGATCAAATTAAACAAGCTCAAGCAGGACACTACCCGACACTCTCACTCAATGCGAGTTACGGTGATTCTCTGGCTGACAGCAATGGCGCATTACATAAACCTCGTGAAGATCAAACCACGGTTGGTGTAACATTTAATGTACCTATTTACTCTGGTGGTCGTACTCAAGCTGCAACTGATCAAGCTCGAGCGCTGTATGTCGGCGCAAGTGAAGATCTAGAAGCCAGCATGAGAGAAGTTACCCGTTCTGTGATCACATCATACAACCAAGTGATGTCTAACGTGGCAACATATCGCGCGCTAGAGCAAGCCGTCGTTTCAGCCGAAAGCGCATTACAGGCAACAGAAGCTGGCTTTGAAGTGGGAACTCGTACTATTGTTGATGTTTTAGTGAGCACGCAGAATTTATATAACGCGAAAAAGAATCTGGCTAATTTACGTTATCAATATGTACTTTCATCACTGAAATTAAAGCAAGCTGCCGGCACGCTTTCTCGTACAGATTTAGAAGCAATTAACAAAGGTTTGAAGCAAGGTTAATTTGCAATAGTTTCTAATACATAAATCGTATATTTATTAAGCCGGCCTAGCCGGCTTTTGTATTTTCCGGCACATATAGATAAACTACCCTCATCATATCAGCAAGAGAACATATTTGTGGTCAAAAACCCCGCTTTAAAATTGGCATTCTTTGCGCCTAGATACTGGTTAACATGGTTAGGCGTATGTTTTATGTATGTCATTTCTTGGTTGCCACAATCAACGCAATTTTTACTTGGTAAAGGGTTAGGCCGACTAGTACATCGATTTCTTAAAAAGCGTCGTCATATCGCCGAAGTGAATGTAAAGTTATGCTTTCCTAATTTGTCTGCTGCTCAGCAAGCAGCCATGGTCCGTACCAACATGGAAAATACCGGATTGGCTACTTTGGAAACAGGTATGGCTTGGTGGTGGCCACAGTGGCGTATAAATCGCGTCATTGGCTCTATATCTGGTATAGAACACATTGAAGCAGTACAGCACAGCGGAAAAGGGGTGTTATTACTTGTGCCTCATATGCTTCACCTTGAAATGCTTGGGCGCATCTTAGGTGTAAAACAACAAGGTGTTGGATTTTATCGCCCTCATAATAACGCGCTCATGGAGTTCTTTATGACCAAAGGGCGATTACGGTCAAATGAGTTTTTAATTGGCAAGCGAGATGTAAAGGGCCTGCTGCAAGCTTTGAAAAACAAAAAGCTCTGTTATTACTTACCTGATCAAGACTATGGACGCAACCGCTGCGAATTTGCCCCTTTTTTTAAGGTTGCTGATGCAGCAAACACCACAGGAACCTTGCTTTTTGCTAGCAGTAAACATTGTGAAACGCTCAGTTTAAGTGGCACTAGGGATGCTAAAGGAAAATATCATTTAACCATTCTCCCAGCGCTTGAGCACTTCCCAAGTGATAACGCTAATGACGATATCATCAGGGTTAACACTCGAATGGAAAAAGCGATTATGCATGCCCCAGAACAATACATGTGGTTACACCGACGTTTTAAAACGCGTGCTGACAAAGACGCACCATCATATTACTAAATGTTGAGCATTTGAAATCATGGCAAAAAAAAATAAAACACTTTCATCCGTTCTTTTTTGGGTAAAGCACCTATCGCTTGCCATTATCTTGATTTGGGCTGCATATTATTTTTTATACGGTGCATTACCAAAAATGGACATGAGGCAATCCACCAATGCCGCTGCTCAAGGGTTATCACAATTTTATGAGAGCTTTAAGAATCGGGTTAATGAGCGAGATACTGAACGAGAGCAGTTTGTGATCGAAATTGGTAAACCTACTTTTCCACTTGATGACGCACTGGCTCAGCGTGGTTTAGTCGTAAAGCCTTCAAACCAACGTTGGACTGGCGAAGTTGCACCACGTCGATTTGAGATGGGAAACACACTCAAAGGTGCACTTGCTGCCTATGCAAAAAAAGAAGACATTGAATTATTTTGGTATCTCGAACGTGACTATGTAGTAAAGCAGAATTTTAGAGTCGATACAAACTTTGTATCAACACTCTACCAGGTTGGACGAGCCATTAATGATGACTTTGAATACGAAGTGTATACTTTTTTTTGCCACCGTCAACGAGCTGCAGTGATCACTAAAAAACCCTCTCAATTTGTGAGAGAGAACTGCCGAAAACTCACCAATTAATCTTAAAAAGCCCATAAACTAACTTATGGGCTGAGTACCATTTCAACCATCAATTAAGGGATCTGACAGTTGGAACAGAGTGGGATCCATACGCGCTCTTCACGACAAGAACCTGGTACTTTTTGACGCACTGCATCTTGACGAGTCTGATGTGATTGAGATTCTAAATTAAGCCACACTGATGTAAATGTTGGGGTCATTTTACATACTCTCACATACTTTTGGTTTGGATAAACACCTTGATATTCCCAATTACATGTCTCTTTATCGACCCACTGAGAGCTATTTATACTACTACTACAAGAAACATGACCATTGAGAATGCTAGAACTTCTAAAGTACTTCTGACTCTCCCAGCCCCCGTAACTACAAGATGTAAAGTCTACATCTTTGTACACTGTTTCGTAATCACAAACAGTTTTATATTCCCAGTACCCTCGGGCCTCTGCCGCTGTACTCATAATACCCAACGCAACCCCTAATACTAACGCTGCTTTTTTTATCATTGTATTTCCCTTAATTATTTTTATGAAATTAATTTGAACCATTTACCACATAAAATGAAGTGGTTTGCATCTATGCCCGTTCTCTATAAACAAAAGTTTGAGTGATATGTACCTTTTTCACCTCATCATTATTTACATGAACTCACCACGGTCACTGTATGTTGTAAAGTATCAGTATGTTTACTGACACCGTTACTGTTTCACCACATGCTTTATTTATATTCCTTTAAGATTCGTTAATTCGTCCATGACCATATCAGTCTGGGCTTAAGTGAACTTTAAGGGATAGAGGGGGAATCAAACAACTTATGAATACTTATAAATTATTCATAACAAAAAAGGGTAAACTGCTGTTTTAAAATAATTTATTATGAAAACAACAAAAAACAATCACTCTCTACAAGCTGATTTATACGAAATATCTCAATTTTCAGCCAAACTCGTTTAACTTTTTATTGTTATAAAAACAATAGATATTCAAGAATATCATTCACCAATATATGCAGCGTAACAGGCTGGATTTAGTATGAGCGGTATACTGTGGTAAAAGTACAATGCAACAGGACATCTAGGGACTGTTGTTTTTTATCATTGGGCAACTCAGCTTAAGAGGTATCCATAGTGAATACCCAACTGCGCTTTCAGCCAAGTGTGTTTGAACTTCCAATCACTGCAAGAAAGGTAACATAGGTGCTGTAAAAACTCCTATGCTATGCCGATATAAGAACCCAGATAAGCTTTTAGTACAGTTTCAACGATCAATGACAATACCTTGCATCTTATTTTATAAACACTTTTCAAATATGCCGCGCACACCATTTGCAAGCAGCTTGAAGGTATTATTCATTTCAATACATCGTCCTTGCTGGTCTAAACTTTGCTGATGATAACTGTCTCGATATAAACAATACGCATCTATTAATAGCTGCTTTTCCTCTTGGCAGAGAATACCGTCTCGTTCTGCACATTCAAAAATACGAATATTATCAGTGTAACGTGTTAGTTCAGGTGACTGATGAGCATAATTTAGCACTAAGTATTGCGCAACAAACTCAATATCAGTCATACCTCCATGACCTTGCTTTAAGTCAAATTGAGACTCTGAATCTTGAGACAAATGCTGACGCATTTTCTCTCGCATTTGCGACACATCTTGTTGTAATTTTTCCTTATCACGACGTTGCCTCAAAATACTATTTCTTATTTCATTAAAGCGCTGTAGCATGCTTGCCTCTGCGAGTACCATTCTTGCACGTACAAGCGCCTGATGCTCCCACGTCCACGCCTGCGTTTGTTGGTAATTAAAATAACTCTCTAAGTTGATAGCCAGTAACCCTGAATTCCCTTCTGGGCGAAGACGTGTGTCTAACTCATACAAAATACCTGATGCTGTTTTAGTATTAAATAAATGCATTAATCGCTGTGCCAATTTTAAGTAAAATTGCCGTGCTGAAATGGACTTTATACCATCCGTATGACTGTCTCCATCTCGGTTATGTACAAATACTAAATCTAAATCTGAATCATATCCCAGCTCGTACCCGCCCGCTTTACCGTAGGCGATTACTGCGAATCCTTTTTCTCCCTCCGATGCACCACAGGGTATACCATAGCGTACTTTCATTTGCTGCCATGCCAACTCAACGGCTTGTGTTATTATCGACTCAGCCAGCGCAGTAAGATGATCACTCACTTTCGTTACACTAATCACGCCAGTCGCATCTGCCGCAGCAATTCGTAGTTGCTGGGTCTGCTTAAATTGACGTAGCGCCTCCATTTGTAACTCTAAATCTTCAGGTTCGATACGTAAAAACTGATGCCTAATCTCATCTTTATAAGCTGATAATGGTAACGGCTTATAAAGCGCCGCAGGGTCAAGTAACTCATCCAATAAGATAGGATATTTTGCAATATGCTCAGCAATCCAGCGGCTGTGGGCACACAACTTTACTAATTGCTTTAAAGCCCCTTGATTTTCGTAAAGCAGCTCTAAATAAGTTGTTCGCGAGACGACAGTGATCACCACCTTCAGTACATCACTAAATACCTCAAAAGAAACGTGTTGTGTGATTAATTGCTCCAGCAAGTGAGGCATCAATTTATCGAGTATATCGCGGCCTCGCGCGCCCATTTGACGCTTAAGCAAACTCACTTTAAAATCATCCAGTCTCAACTTCCATTTTTGCGCTTGGGTGTCTATTAGTTGTTGCGAAAAGCCTGAAAAATCGCTTTCCAGCCAAGCAAAACCATACACTTCCTCACAGGGATTTTGTTCTTGTGGTTCCTCACCAATAACTTGCGCAAACTCTTCTCTCACGGAAGTCATTCTATGACTAATAGCAGCCAAGCTTGCATCAAAGTCTGCCGTTTTTAATAAGGTATTTAAGCGTGCAATATCAACGTTATTCTCAGGTAATGTTTGCGTTTGCTGATCATCAAATGCTTGTAAATACTGCTCAACTCTTCTTAAAAACAAATAACTATCAATCAATAATTGCGCGGTATCAGGAGGCAGCACATCCAGCTTTTTTAATTCTTCAAGCGCAATAAGTAGTGATGGGGTTTGCAATGTAACATCACGCCCACCTCTGACCATTTGCAAGGCTTGAATAATAAACTCCACCTCACGAATCCCCCCAGCACCCAGTTTAATATTATTGATAAGCCCTTTACGTCTCACCTCTTGTGCAATCATATACTTCATTTTTCTTAATGACTCGATCACTGAAAAGTCGATATAACGACGGTACACAAACGGTCTTAATAGTTGCTTAAACTCTTCATTATATTTGCTGTGATGGCCAAGCAGTCGCGCTTTAAGCATTGCATATCGCTCCCACTCACGCCCTTGATCTTGGTAATAGTCTTCCATGGCAGCAAAACTCATTACCAAAGGTCCACTTTCCCCAAAAGGACGCAATCGCATATCCACTCGAAAAACTTGCCCATCAACAGTAACTTGGTTTAATGCCGCAATCAGCTTTTGCGCCACCTTGGTATAAAACACTTGAGCTTCAAAAGGTTTTCGCCCACCAGTTGTAGAGACATTTTTTGGATAAGTGAAAATCAAATCAATATCAGAAGAAAAATTAAGCTCCGCCCCCCCGAGCTTTCCCATACCGAGAACTAACATAGGAAGTGCCTGCCCCGCCTCATCCAGTGGAGTACCACACTGTTTTACCGTATGTGCAAATGCCCAACGATTCGCGGCATCAATCAAGCATTCAGATAAATTTGAAATGTACGCAATGCTGTCTGATATATCGTTCTCTTTGACCAAATCTAGCCACATAACTTTTAACCAATACCTCTGTCGATATTGTCTTAGCAGTTGAAAACACTCCGACTCAGTGACGCTGAGTAAATCCGCTGGTAAAGGCTCAAGGACTTCGCGTGTGTTCATTTGCGCGGTATCTAACAACCACCAAGCTAATTCAGGCTGCTTTTGCAGCACTCGAAATGCAAAATCACTCAATGCCAACAAATTGGCCAAAGGCTTTACCACTGTATGCTCTGGATATAAACCATGCCAACGCGCTAAAGCTAATGACTGTAAAATAGGTGGCAATTCAATATCCGACATGAAAAAACTCCATTGCTTGGTGGCTCAATAAGTTGGGAGTCGTTATAGTAATAATATTCGTAACCAAAAGTACACTGCCCATGAGTTATTTGTCTCTCGCCAATATCAATTTTTTTGCGATTATTAGTAGTTTTTTAATTATTTGCTTGGTGGTTACTGCACTGCGTTTAATCATTCAATATAAAGCAAAGCAAATACTGCATGAAGAAGTGGCAAAAAGAGACAATTTTGCGCTAGGTATTAATTACGCCTGCCAAATTGCAGTTATCTGCATTAGTATTGCCTATCTATTTGATGATATCAGTATGGCCGCTGCGCAAAAGCAACCACTGCGGGCTGCAGTATTATTGATACTTATTTTGGCGTACATTTCTGCGGGTCAATATATCCACCGGAAATGGATTTTATATAAATTCAACGAAGAACAAGCCATTTTAAAGCAAAATATTTGTGCCGCTTTAGTAGACTCAGGCATGCTGATCGCTAATTGTATTTTGGTTTTGGCGTTATATCACTGGGTGCACCCGCGTGGCATCAGTGATTTACTGGTAGTCACACTTGGTTTTATTTTACTGCAAGGTATTTTTGCTTTAGACAGTAAGTTACGCGAAAGTCGATTTGCGAAAGTTAACCAAGGGGCGTCTTTACAACAAAACTTTAATTTAGCAAATACTTCCATTGGAATACGCTACGCTGGCAAAACTATTGGGCTCGCATTAGCCATATATGCAGGCCTACACAGTGCGCCTTACCATGGCGCTACTGTGGTTGAAAACCTCTTTTCCGTCGTTTTACACTGTGGTGCAATGTGGGTGCTACTTTATGTAGCAAGCACGATTTTGCTCCAACTTTCGTTGCCAAAAGTTGACATTGGACTTGAAGTTGACCACCAAGATAATATCGGTGTTGCTTGTTTAGAGTTTGCTGTTTTCGCCGCAATAGGCTATTTACTTATAAATATGTTTTCTGTGTAGTCTGCAACTGGATAAGACTTCACAAGGTGGATTTATGCCCATTAACCTCGACAATTTTTTGTTGGTAGATAGTAATTCAGAATTTAGCCGAGAGCTTGCAGAGCATCTCAAAGCAAACGACCAAGCTGAGAACCTCATTGTTGCGGGCGATAATACTCGCCACTTAGTTAAAATGATGTTTGATAACTTGATAAGCGATTATTGCTATTGCGACTTTGCCAACGAAATTAGCGTCTCTGAACTGGCGACCTATTTACATGACCACCATAAAATCCAAGGTGTGCTCATTTCATCTTTAGATTATAAGCTTGCCAATGAAGCACAGCTTTTTATCCTAGATTCGTTGCATCCTAAACGATATTTAGTTGAACAGCTTACTGATGGATATCAATACCAGTTAATATCATCAAATAGCCACAATAATCACTTATCTTGTCAATTTAGCGAGAGTGAAGACATTACTTAACCAATGCCGCTTATTCCTAACAGAGAATAACTAGACGATCGCGTCACTAACGCTTAGTATTGCTCTATTCCCCCGTTATTACAGGACTACTATGCGCGTTCCACACATCTTTCAACCCTCTAATTTTGAATTAAACACCCCTATTTCACTTGATGATGACGCAGCAGGTCATATCGCGAGAGTGCTGCGTATGCAAGTTGGTGAGCATGTGTCTTTGTTTAATAACCTTGGTGGTGAATATTTATCTGAAATAACAGAAATTAGTAAAAAGAAAGTGATTGTGACGCCAATTGAGTTCAATGATCGTGACTGTGAGTCACCAGTAAAAATTCACTTGGGCCAAGGGATCTCCCGCGGTGATAAAATGGATTTTACCATTCAAAAAGCGGTGGAACTGGGTATAACAGAAATTACCCCTTTGTTTACTTCCCGTTGTGGGGTCAAGTTGTCTGGTGAACGATTACAAAAAAAACACCTTCAATGGCAAAAAATAGCCATTGCCGCTGCGGAACAATCAGGTCGAAACACCATTACCACCATCCATCCACCTGTTGATATCAATGACTGGTTATCTCAACCATGCGATGCTCTTAAATTAACCTTACACCCAAGAGCACAACACAGTATAAAAACATTGCCAGAACCCCGCTCTGGGATCCGCTTTATTGTCGGTCCAGAAGGCGGGTTCACTGATCAAGAAATGACAACTACGTCTGAACAAGGGTTTATTGATGTACGTTTAGGACCAAGAGTACTACGCACTGAAACTGCGGCACTTACTGTGCTTAGTGCACTGCAATTACAATTTGGTGATTTAGCTCTTTAATTCTGACTAACGACCCCCATATCAGAATAAAATAATTCTAAGCTAATATAGGTATCAACATGGCAAAAAAATTAGGGATCATCTCGGATCCAATTAATGGTTTCAACATTAAAAAAGACACTGGTTTTGCCATGATGATGGCGGCGCAATCTCGTGGTTACGAGCTCTTTTATATGGAAATGGATGATCTTTATTTATATCAAGGTAATGCTATGGCTACCGCAGCTAAAGCCACTGTATTTGATGACGCAAAAAACTGGTACCAACTAGAAGAGAAACAAGATATTTCACTCAGTGATTTAGACGTTATTCTTATGCGTAAAGATCCGCCATTTGATACTGAATATATATACGCTACTTACATGCTCGAACGTGCTGAAGAAGCGGGTACATTAATTGTCAATAAACCACAAAGTCTGCGCGATGCTAATGAAAAGCTATTCACAGCTTGGTTTAGCGAGCACACGCCGGATACGCTTGTGACGCGATCACAAGCGCAAATTAGAACGTTTTTAGACAAACATCAAGATATCATTCTAAAACCACTTGACGGTATGGGTGGGGCGTCTATTTTTAGAGTTAAGCATGACGACCCTAACATTGGTGTTATTTGTGAAACATTAACGGAGCATGGTAGCCGCTTCGCCATGGCTCAACAATATATTCCAGCCATCAAACAAGGTGATAAACGCGTCCTCGTGGTTGATGGCGAGGTCATGCCATATTGCCTAGCTCGTATCCCACAAGGCGGTGAGACTCGTGGTAATTTAGCCGCAGGAGGCCGTGGAGAAGCTCGCCCAATTAGCGATGATGATAAAAAAATTGCCGAGGCTGTTGCACCAATCCTTAAAGAAAAAGGGCTTATTTTTGTAGGGTTAGATATTATCGGCGACAAGTTGACAGAAATTAACGTCACAGCACCTACCTGTGTTAAAGAAATTGAAGCTGCATACGATATATCAATTATGGACAAGCTTTTTGATGCGATTGAACGAAAACTAAACCATACTCATTAAAATATTTAGAGGGTCAGCTTATGCAATCATTAGAAAATCATTTTTTAATCGCAATGCCAAACTTACAAGACCCTTTTTTCAAACAAACCGTCACTTATATTTGTGAACACAATGAAGAGGGGGCGATGGGCTTAGTCGTCAATCACCCTATTGATGTTACCGTTGGCGAGTTGCTTGATAAAATTGAAATTGATAATGACAAATCTAATTCAGCAGCAGATCAACAAGTGTTTGCTGGCGGGCCCGTCCATACTGACAGAGGTTTTGTGTTGCATACACCCACCCCTGGATACGCGTCTAGCCAAGAGCTTAGTTCAGATATCATGATCACCACATCGAAAGATGTACTTGCCTCTCTCACATCACATAACTGTCCTGATTCTTTTTTAATTACTTTAGGCTATGCAGGTTGGGAAAGGGGGCAGCTGGAGCTTGAATTACTCGAAAACTCTTGGTTAGTGATTGAGGCCGAATCGGGCATTATTTTTAACACACCACCAGAAAAAAGATGGGAAAAAGCAGTTCAAATGCTTGGTATTGATATTGCGCAACTCAGTTCGCAAGCCGGGCATGCTTAATAAACATGACAAAAAAAGAATCAACACCGCAAGGTCAGCGTACAATTATGGGTTTTGACTTTGGCACGACCAGTATTGGCCTTGCTATTGGACAAGAAGTAACGGGGACTGCTAGCAGTATTGGCGCTGTAAAAGCGCGTGATGGGATCCCTAATTGGGATGACATTGCCAAACATATAGAACAATGGAGACCTGATTTATTAGTCGTAGGTCTACCTCTCAATATGGACGGTACCAACCAACATGTGACGTTTGCAGCGAAAAAATTTGGGAATCGCTTAAACAATCATTTCAAAATTGCCGTCGAAACTCAAGATGAGCGATTAACCACCGCAGATGCCAAAGCCCGATTATTTGAACAAGGTGGTTATAAAAACCTTGGTAAAGGTAATGTCGATGGTATGTCTGCTGTTATTATTTTAGAGAGTTACTTTGAAAGTGTATGGCAGTAAATAAAGCGGTAACCGTAAACGCGCCTCATTCATTGAACTTCTGAAGCGTTTAAAACTTTAAATTTCGTCAGATCAGGAGTAAAACCTGCCTGTAAGTAGGCTTTTTTTATTGCTCCTTGCTGCCTTAAAAGTGCAAGTCCTATTTGTAATGCCTTAAATGCCCGCTCTCCGTCAACATGATGGCGAGAGACCACAAAGTGACGGCTTCCTAGTAACAGTACAATCCATTTTTTATGTGCAATTAAATGGATATCCTCTAACTTATATTCATTGCCCTTACTCGGCATCAACGGCATCAGCATGAAGTCTACCCATTTTCTGCTGACCATATGCGCCTGTGCTACCCACTCATGTTCGACAGCTAAGCGCTGAAGTGGTAATAAGCTCAATGTTTGCCAATCCGTGCGCCAACGTGGTGTACTGACAGCCGAAAGGTCTTTTAGATCGTTAATTTGTTCTATTTTCTCTACTGATGCATTATTAGGCGCATAATAAATCCCTGCAAAATACTCCCCTTCTTCAATGACCGCATCGCTTATAAACACATCTTTTTTTTCGGCCTGTGCATCCGCCAACCAATAACTATCAAAACTCAGTAATAATTTACCTTGACGTAGCAAAGAAGTATTTCTGAAATTTACATTGCCGGTCTGGTATATAAATGATTTATTGAAACCACCGAGTAGTAGTGCCTGTTGAACCAAAATCATGTCAACCACATCTCGGCGAATATACCCCCCTCGAAAATCGGTAATTTCTAAAGGGGATCGACCATCTAAAAAACGCACATAGTCATTATATACATCGTCTCGAATATACATTTGCACATGCTTGTCACTATTACCATATGCATTAGGAAATAGTGACAATAGAACGAGTATAAACGTATAGCTAGCTTTTTGTATCCAAGCCATCTACTGTCACACCTTGCAAAAATCCTGCACCTTGCTGTTCATTATTTTGTAACTTAATCATCAAGCGTAAATCATTCGGTGAATCCGCATGATGAAGCGCATCAGCGTAATTAACGCGTTGCTGCTTGTACAGCTCAAACAAAGCCTGGTCAAAGGTTTGCATACCAATATCACGCGATTTACTCATTGCTTCTTTAATGCCGCCAATATCCCCCTTTTTGATCAATTCAGCCACCAAAGGCGAATTAAGTAACACTTCAATAGCTGCTTCTCGCCCATCCCCTTTTGACGAAGGTACCAATTGCTGCGCCACAATCGCACGTAAATTCAGAGCTAAATCATACTTTAACTTGTCGTGCTTCTCTTTTGGAACCAAGTGCATGATTCGATCTATTGCTTGGTTTGCATTATTCGCATGCAAGGTAGCGACACATAAATGCCCAGTTTCAGCAAAGCTTAACGCATACTCCATGGTTTCCTGTGAGCGAATTTCTCCTATCAAAATAACGTCTGGAGCTTGGCGCAAAGAGCTTTTTAGCGCCGCCTCAAAGCTTTCAGTATCTAGACCAACTTCTCTTTGCGTTATAATGCTCTTAGCGTGTTCATGAACAAACTCAATTGGATCTTCAATGGTTAGAATATGTCCACGCTGATTACGATTTCGATACCCTATTAATGCCGCTAATGACGTTGATTTACCTGTGCCAGTTCCACCAACAAACAGTAATAATCCTCGCTTTGCCATGATCACATCGGTCAGTGTTGAAGGTAAGCCTAAGTCATTTACATCTGGAATTTGTGTGACAATGCGCCGTAATACCATGCCCGCACAATCTCGTTGCCAAAATGCAGAAACACGAAAGCGCCCTTGTTCAGTTGCAATTGCAAAGTTGCATTCTTTTTCAGTATGAAATTGTACTTTTTGCTTCTCACTCATTGCTGATTCAACTAGCGAAAGTGATGTTTCTGCATCTAGTACTTGATCATCAAATGCCCTGAGTTCTCCGTCTACTTTAGCACTCACAGCCAACCCGCTGGACACAAATAAGTCAGAGGCTTGTTGCTCTACCATCATTTGCAAATAGTTACTTAACATTATGGATTAGCCTCTTAATATCCTGTCCCAAATTGTTTTTTATCTTGTGCTTTTTGCTGCGCATCTTGTTGCGTGATTAGGCCCCGATTAATCAAATTCGTTAAGCATTGATCCATTGTTTGCATACCATGAACTGCACCGGTTTGAATCGCCGAATACATCTGCGCAATTTTGTCCTCACGGATCAAGTTACGAATTGCAGGAATACCTAACATGATCTCATGAGCGGCTACACGCCCTCCGCCCACTTTTTTAACCAGAGTTTGTGATATCACCGCTTGTAATGATTCAGACAGCATAGATCGCACCATATCTTTTTCTTCACCAGGAAATACATCGACGATACGGTCAATGGTTTTTGGCGCTGAAGTGGTGTGGAGTGTACCAAAAACCAAGTGGCCAGTTTCAGCTGCAGTCATGGCTAAACGAATCGTTTCTAAATCTCTCAACTCACCCACTAAGATCACATCCGGATCCTCGCGTAAAGCGCTGCGCAGTGCCGCATTGAAACTGTGCGTATCTCTATGAACTTCTCGTTGATTGATCAAACTCAATTGATTTTGGTGAACAAATTCGATTGGATCTTCAATCGTTAAAATATGATGGTGTTTATTCGCATTTATGTAATCAACCATGGCGGCCAACGTCGTAGATTTACCTGACCCTGTAGGTCCTGTAACCAATACTAACCCCCTTGGATTTTCAGCTATATCTCTAAAAATATCAGGCGCGCCTAACTCATCAAGTGTTAGCACTTTTGCTGGGATGGTACGAAATACCGCTGCAGGACCACGACTGGTGTTAAACGCATTCACACGAAAACGTGCTAAATTAGGAACCTCAAAAGAAAAGTCAACTTCAAGATTTTGCTCATAGTCTTTGCGTTGATTATCATTCATAATATCATAAACTAACGAGTTAACATCTTTGGCCTCTAAGGTAGGAATGTTGACTCGGCGAACATCGCCATCAACTCTTATCATTGGCGAAACGCCTGATGATAAATGTAAATCCGAGGCTTTATGTTGAACACTAAAGGCCAATAATTCCGTAATATCCATGTATGACTCCACAACGAGCTGATAATTAATATGGTTACAATAGCAGAACGACTAACGTCCGCCTATTCTCGGGTCGAAATAGCCCAGCAAAACTGTCAACTTGATCACCCTGTGACAATATTAGCAGTATCTAAGACCAAACCCTTAGAAATGATCGAAAATGCGTATTTTGCAGGTCATCGTCAGTTTGGCGAATCATACGTGCAAGAAGCCGTAGAAAAAGTTCATGCATTGAAGCATCATCGTGACATTGAGTGGCACTTTATCGGTCCGATTCAATCAAATAAATCTCGCTTAGTGGCAGAGAATTTTAGTTGGGTGCAAAGTGTTGACCGAGAGAAACTTGCAAAGCGACTCAATGAGCAACGACCCAATAACCTAATGCCGCTTAACATTCTGATCCAAGTGAATATCAGTCATGATGACAATAAATCCGGCTGTACTATCAACGAAATAGAGCCCTTAGCAGCGCTTATCGATAACAGCAGGCAGTTAAACTTACGCGGATTAATGACGATTACCAAAAATACCCCAGATAAAGCCAAACAATTAGAATATTTTCAGCAAATGCGTGCTTGCTTTGATAGACTAAAGGACCAATATCCTCAAGTAGATACTTTATCAATGGGTATGAGTGGCGACTTGGAATCGGCAATCACTGCTGGTACCACCATGGTACGCATTGGCACTGACATATTTGGAAAAAGACAATAAGGTAAGCAAGGCAATGTCCAACAAAACAATTGCATTTATCGGTACTGGTAACATGAGCTACGCGATAATTGGCGGCATGATTCAGAGCGGCTTTGCACCGCAAAGTATTATCGCGACCAACCGTAATGAAGAGAAGCTAGCCAAAGTCGCTGCAGATTTTAAGGTAAAAACAACAACAGACAATATAGCAGCACTACAAGATGCTGACGTCATTGTATTGTCAGTCAAACCTCAGATGATGGCGCAGCTTTGCGAAACGCTGCAAACTGCAGACATCGATTTAAGCACTAAACTATTTGTATCCGTTGCTGCTGGTATCACCGTTGCTAGATTGCAAGAGATGCTCGGCCAGCCGGTTAAAATGGTTCGCTGTATGCCAAATACACCAAGTTTACTCGGCTTAGGCGTATCTGGGTTATTCGCCCAAGGACTCACCAGTGAGGAGCACACATTTATAGAGCAAGTATTTTCAAGCACCGGTATTGCAACCTGGGTAGAAACAGAATCACAAATAAATGATATTATTGCGGTGACGGGATCTTCTCCCGCTTATTTTTTCCTGTTTATGGAAGCGATAGAAGAAAAAGCGCGAGCATTGGGGTTCAGTGCTGAGCAAGCGCGTGCTCTTGTGCAACAAACAGCTCTTGGGGCTGCACAAATGGCGGTGTCTCAGCCAGAGATAAGTATTTCCCAGTTGCGTGCGAATGTCACATCAAAAGGGGGAACCACTCATGCTGCAGTTGAACACTTAAAATCATGTAACTTACATACAACTGTTGCTGATGCTATGGACTCATGCATCACACGTGCTCAACAAATGGAACAAGAATTATAAGGGTTTACTATGAACGCAATGCAATTTTTAATCGGGATCATTTTTGATCTTTTTCTCATGGTGGTTTTGTTGAGATTTTGGCTACAACTAGCGAAGGCTGATTTTTATAATCCATTAAGTCAAACCGTTGTAAAAGCAACCTCGTTTGCGGTTAATCCCCTGCGTAAGATAATTCCTGGCGCTGGCGGGTTAGATTTAGCATCTTTAGTCTTAGCTTTTTTAATTGGCTTTGCCAAAGTATCCCTATTAATGGTGCTATTTTATGGCGGTTGGAATGGCATAGGCGCGGCCATATCGGGCGTTATGACAGTGTTTAAAGAAGCTTTCAGCTTGGTATTTTGGATCCTGATAATTCGTGCTGTTTTGAGTTGGGTTTCACAAGGTTATAATCCAACTGCCGCTGTTTTTGAACAACTTACAGAACCTATGTTGCGCCCTATCCGTAAAGTCATTCCCCCGCTAGGTGGCTTAGACTTATCGATTCTAGTTCTTATTATTGGTATGCAGTTTTTACAAATTTTAGTAACCGATTTGTTGCGCTAATTTAATTTGGGCACTGATTAGTGCCCTTCAGGAAGACCAGTGAAAAAATTATTTCTATTACTCGTTACCTTAGCTTTTAGCTTATCTTGTTATGCAAATTCAACACAAGGGGGGCAATTTAAAAACTTAGGCCCATGGCAAGTGCATTACATCGCATTTCCATCAACGTTTATTCAGCCCAATATTGCCAAAGCCTATGGCCTTGAACGCAGTAATTACAAAGGCATAATTAATATTTCAGTATTAGCAAAGAAACAGGGCAACCCCGCGTTAAAAGCAAATTTAACAGGCGAAGCTCGCAACTTGCTTGGCAGTAAACAAACCTTGGAATTTAAGGAGGTAGTAGACGGCGATGCTATATACTACCTTGCCCAAGTCGATTTTCGAAATGAAGAGGTTTATCGCTTTAAAGTCAATATTTCGCAAGGGAATAACCATCAAGTATTAAGCTTCCAACAAAAATTTTATGTGGATTAATTAAATATGAGTCAACAAGTTGTTCTCGCAACGGGTAATCAAGGCAAAGTAAAAGAACTCGCTGCAATGCTCGCCTCACTCCATATTGACGTGTTACCCCAAAGTCAATTTAACGTCGGTGAAATTGCCGAAACAGGGACCACTTTCGTAGAGAATGCCATAATTAAAGCGCGTCATGCTGCAAAAATAACTGGTCTACCGGCAATAGCCGATGACTCAGGCATTGAAGTCGATGCGCTAAAAGGCGCGCCTGGCGTTTACTCAGCACGCTTTGCAGGACCCGATGCAAGCGATCAAGACAATATCGATAAATTACTGCTAGAATTAACCAATATAGAGCAAAGAACCGCACGTTTTTGGTGTGTACTGGTTTACATGCGCCACGAACACGACCCAACGCCAATCATCTGCCAAGCCAGTTGGGAAGGGGAAATTACCCTAACACAACAAGGCCGTGAAGGGTTTGGATACGATCCCGTATTTTATGTACCAAGTGAAGGATGTACATCAGCGCAATTAACGAAGGAGCAAAAAAATGCAATTAGCCATCGTGGTCAAGCATTGCAGATGCTACTTGCGCAGTTTAAGGCGATTATGTGAAGTTACCTCCGTTAAGTTTATATGTGCACGTACCTTGGTGCGTGCAAAAGTGTCCTTATTGCGACTTCAACAGCCATAGTAAAAAAGGCACCATTCCCGAAAAAGAGTATGTCCAACACCTTATTGACGACCTAAAAGCGGATTTGTCACTCGTGCAAGGTAGAAAGCTCCACAGTATATTTATTGGTGGCGGCACACCGAGTTTATTGTCAGCAGACGCCTATGTCCGACTACTTTCTGAAGTGGAGCGCTTAATTGGGTTTGAGGATGGTATTGAAATTACTCTAGAGGCTAACCCCGGAACGGTAGAAACCGACCGCTTTAAGCGGTATGCCGACGCAGGCATTAATCGTATATCTATTGGCGTACAAAGCTTACAAACAGATAAACTAAAAGCGCTTGGTAGGATCCACGGGGAACAAGAAGCCATTAACGCAGCTTATGAAGCTCAATCTGCCGGCCTCCGATCATTTAATATGGACTTGATGCATGGCCTACCAGGGCAAAACATTGATGACGCACTCAGCGATTTAAAGCGTGTAATAGAGCTTGAGCCACCTCATATATCTTGGTATCAATTAACGATTGAGCCCAACACGCAATTTGCCTCAAAACCCCCAACCCTTCCTGAAGATGAAACGCTTTGGGATATACAAGAGCAAGGCCAAGCTATGTTAGCTGAGGCTGGGTATCAACACTACGAAATATCGGGATATGCTAAACCCCAGTTTCAGTGTCGCCATAACCTCAATTATTGGCAGTTCGGCGATTATCTTGGTATTGGTTGTGGTGCTCATGGCAAAATTACACAGCCTGAAAAAAATCATATTTTACGAACTGAAAAAGTAAAACACCCTCGCGGGTATATGGACTTATCTAAACCCTACGTATATAAAAGTTGGCAAGTCGATAAATCCGATCGAGCATTTGAATTTTTTATGAATTGCTTTCGATTACAAGCCCCTTGTGATAAACAAGCATTTATTGATTTTACTGGGCTTTCATTCGCTGATGTACATGCTCCGATAGAGCAAGCATTGGCCCAAGGACTACTTTCAGATAACGGTTTGTCATGGTTGGTTACAAATAAGGGCCACAGATATTTAAATGACCTGCTAGAATTATTTGTCTAGGTTGGCGACTTACCCGCCAATGAACCAATACTAAATGACAAATTACCGCCATATGGCACATAAATAAAAAAGGGTATAATGATGCGTAAACTGACCTTTATTGCTGCTGCAATTAGCGTAGCTTTATTAGGTGGTTGTCAGCAAACAGCTGATAAACCTGCTCCTGCACCACAAGTTCAAGTTGAACAGAGTGAAATCACCAAAGCCAATGAGTTTTTCGAAGAAGTATTCACAAGCAGTGTAATGCGCAGCCCCATATACCAAACATATATGGGGATCAAACAAGACTACGATAAGTGGGATGATGATACTGAAGAAAATACGCTTAAAGAACTTGCGATCACGAAAAAGAATCTAGTCACACTTAACAGTATTGACCGTAACAAACTCGATGAAGCGACTCAGGTTAGTTACGACTTAATGCAACAAAGTTTAGAAAATGACATTGCCGACTTTAAATGGCGTCATCATAACTACCCAGTAAACCAGATGTTTGGTACACATTCGATGATACCGGCATTTTTAATCAATCAGCACCAAATTGGTAATGTAAAAGAAGCAAAAGATTACATTGCTCGATTAAATGGTGTGCCAGTGGTTTTTGACCAATTGATTGATGGTTTAGAAACTCGAATGAATAAAGGCATTATTGCGCCAAAGTTTGTGTTCCCACACGTCATTGAATCAAGTAAAAACATCATTGTTGGTGCACCTTTTGAAAAAGGTGATGATTCAACTCTGCTAGCTGACTTTAAACGTAAAGTTGCCAAGCTAGAAATTACGGAGAGTGAAAAGTCTGCACTTATCGATGACGCAACTCAAGCATTAAAGGTGGCGGTTAAGCCTGCTTACAGCAAACTAATTAACTACTTAGCCAAACTAGAGAAAAAAGCAGATAGCCGTGATGGTGCATGGAAATTTCCTAATGGTGAGCAATTCTTTAACAACGCACTAGCTCGTACTACGACCACTGATTTAACAGCCAAAGAAATCCACACTATAGGGCTTTCGGAAGTTGCACGTATTCATGACGAAATGCGTGAAATAAAAGAAAAAGTAGGCTTTAAAGGCGACTTAGCGGCATTTATGGAGTTCATGAAAACTGACAAGCAGTTTTACTTACCGAACACCGAAGAAGGTAAAGAGAAGTACCTTAAAGATGCAACTGCGATGATAGATAACATGAAGTCTCGTCTTGATGAACTGTTTATTATCAAACCAAAAGCAGACATGACTGTTAAACGTGTTGAAGCATTTAGAGAAAAAGCAGCGGGTAAAGCCTTCTATCAGCAACCTGCGCCAGATGGCTCTCGTCCAGGTGTTTATTACGCAAACCTGTATGACATGGAAGCAATGCCCACTTACCAAATGGAAGCATTGGCTTACCATGAAGGTATTCCTGGCCACCACATGCAAATTGCCATCGCACAAGAACTTGAGGGTGTGCCTAAGTTCCGTAAGTTCGGTCGCTATACAGCGTACACTGAAGGTTGGGGACTATATTCAGAGTTAGTTCCAAAAGAAATGGGATTATATGAAGACCCTTATTCTGATTTTGGTCGTCTAGCAATGGAATTATGGCGTGCATGTCGTCTCGTTGTTGATACTGGTATTCATGCGATGAAATGGACTCGCCAAGAAGGTATTGATTATTATGTAAACAATACACCGAATGCAAAATCTGATGCGGTTAAAATGGTAGAGCGTCATGTTGTTATGCCTTCGCAAGCAACGGCATATAAAATTGGTATGTTAAAGATAGTAGAGCTTCGCGAAGCGGCTAAGAAAGAACTAGGTGATAAGTTTGATATCCGCCAATTTCATGATGTTGTTCTTAAGAGTGGTCCATTACCACTGAACGTATTAGAAAAGTTCGTTGATGAATGGGTTGCGAGTAAAAAAGCGTAAGCACACTCATCCATATTCAACAAACAGTTTAAATAAAGGCTCATTATTAGAATGAGCCTTTTTATTTTTTAAAGTACAAATTATTTGGTCCGGCTTGAAAATGGCATAAAAAAAAGCTCACACTAATGTATGAGCTTTTTTCTTAATGAGTGAGTCAGCCTATAAGCCGGGTTCTGTAATAGATAATCATTCGTCTAGGCCTAGGATCGCTCCTAGGCTCAAGCAACCTACCCGGTTCCAACGTGGGCCACGCCATAAGGAACCCTATTTGGTCTTGCTCCGGGTGGAGTTTACCTTGCAACCAACTGTTACCAGTGGCCCGGTGCGCTCTTACCGCACCCTTTCACCCTTACCAACTCGAAAGTTGGCGGTCTTCTCTCTGCTGCACTTGTCGTAGGCTTTCACCTCCCAGCCGTTAGCTGGCACCCTGCCCTGTGGAGCCCGGACTTTCCTCCCCCTGATCATTTTCGTCACAGGCAGCGATTATCCGGCTGACTCGCGGCGGATTATACGGTAAACCGAGGCAAAGCTCACGCTTTTACTGCTCTTTTTCTGCAATTGCCGCTTTATATAGTGCATTCTTTTTTAAACCAAAGTACTCAGCCACCACACCACATGCTTTTTTCAATGGCATTTCAGGTTCTAGTAGCGATAGCATCCGCTTTGCATCGGCTGGAATTTCTTCTTGCTGCTTTGGCTTACCAGGTAACATCAAGACTAATTCACCCCGTTGCTTTTCCGGCTCTTCGGTTAAAAACTCAATCAAGTCTGTGACCGTGCCACTGAAAAATGTTTCATAGGTTTTCGTCAGCTCTTTGGCAAAAACCACCTGTTGCTGCGAACCCAATGCCGCTTTCAAGTCATCTAAACTGGCCATGATCCGGTGCGTACTTTCGTACATGATGCTGGTAATGTGGCTCTCGTAAGCATCGATAAAAAACTGCTGGCGTGCTTGGCTTTTCGCAGGTGTGAATCCCACGAACTGAAACCTGTCTGTCGGTAGCCCTGAACAACTGACTGCCGTTATCGCCGCACATGCTCCCGGCACGGGTGTGACATTCGCACCTTGTGCTCGACATAAGTTTACAACCGAATAACCAGGGTCACTAATCAGAGGCGTGCCTGCATCTGATACTAACGCAATATCCAAGCCTTCATTTAGCCAATCAAGCACCTGCTGTGCTTTTTGTTTTTCATTATGGTCATGTAGCGCAAATGTTTTTGCTTTAATATTAAAGTGACTAAGTAATTTACCTGTATGGCGTGTATCTTCAGCCGCGATTAAGTCAACGTCAGATAGTGTTGCTAAGGCGCGTTCGCTGATGTCGCCTAAGTTACCAATTGGCGTTGCAACCACGTAGAGGGTGCCTATTTTATCTGTGTTGTGTGCTTTAATCATTGAGCTCTCCAGTTTCAATCAGTAAGATAGGCCTTAATAGAGAACTTCATCAAGGGTCCATAGTGCGACTGAAAGTAATTAGTCTTGTAATTGGTATATTGTCAGGCTTATCCGCCTGTAGCACAACCGAAAAAGCAACAAACGTGACAGTTACGGAAGATAATCAACAACAACGTATACCTGATGTACTAAATGCATCTGGCCTTTTCAATAAAGCGATTTCTAAACAAGGCATTCATAAAATTCAGTTACTCTATAGTGCGCGAGAAGCCGCTATCATCGAACAAGATTGGCAGACACTAGAACAAGCCTGTTTAGCGCTGGAAAGTAAAAACAGTGTCGACCATGTCCAAAATAAGCTATACATCGCACTCGCTCGTAAAGAAATGGCGAATTACACTGATGCATTATCCATTTTAAGAACCCTTTCAGAGCAACTCAAACTTCCCGAGCATCAAGGCTGGCATCAGTATTTAATGGGCAGCATATATGCCTCTCAGCAATTGCCCAAAAAAGCACTGGTTCATTACTTCAAAGCTTCGGATATTGCATTTCAAAACAACTTAACCTTTGCGAGCTTAAACGACGAAACTTGGCGGGCATTGCAACAGCTTTCTTCCTACGCGTTAGAACGCTTTGATACTGGCTCTGTTGTGCAACAAGGCTGGACAAAATTAGCCAAGTACCAACAGATTTACCTCGGTACTGGTGTTGAACTTCACCAAGCGATGAACAATTGGCAACGCCGCTTTATCAACCACCCTGCTAGCTATATTCTGCCCAAAGAGGTTACACAAGCGGTATTATTGTCACCGTATGAAACTAAAAAGCTGGCGATACTTTTACCTCAGTCAGGGCCAAGCGAGCGACTAGGTGCAGCATTAAAGAATGGCTTTTTAGCCGCCAGTGATAATTGGCCTGATAGCGAAATTTTTTTTATTGATGAAATGCAAACGAATATAGAAATAGAAGCACAGTTAGCGCAAAACCAGGCTGACTTTGTTATTGGTCCACTATTAAAAAACAATATTGAAAAACTCAGTGATAGCAGCACACTGCATGTATTGCCCACAATTCACCTCAATACAAAAAGTTCACAGAGCCAGAAAAACCCAAATCATTACTACTTTGCACTAAACCCTGAGCATGAAGTAGAGCAGGCTTTAGTTCACTTTTTGGCAAAGAAATACCAAAAACCCATGTTACTCGCGCCTGACTCTAGCTCTGGAAAAAGACTCGTGGAACACTTTAGCGAGCAATGGCGGTTGTACAGTGAAGCAGCGCCTGAAGTTGGCTTATATACCGACAGTAAGAACATGGCCAAAGTTATCGCCAACTTATTAGAAGTAGAGAACTCTAAACAACGCATAAAAACGATTGAAAGTTTATATCGTAAAACGGATATAGAAAGTGAGACACGTTCTCGTAGAGACATTGATGTGATTTATATACTTGGGAACGCTTCAGAGACACGTCTGTTGAAACCCTATTTAGACGTCAATGTCAGTACATTCGCTCCTAAGATCCCTTTATATGCAAGCTCGCGTAGCTATAGCCGACGTATCGATACCACCGATAAAAGCGATCTAGAAGGCTTATACTTTACGGAACAGCCGTGGATGTTGCCCAATACAACAGATAACCGCGCGCTGAGAAATAAATATATGCAACTGTGGCCGGAACAAGCTGATATAGAACAACGTTTATTTGCAATGGCATTTGATGCCGTTGCACTTATAGGTGAAATAAAGCAACTGGCAAAAATACCAGGTAAAGAGTTTATTGGTCTAACTGGGCAATTGAGTATTAAATCCGATAATACTATTCACAGAAGGTTGAAATGGGCTCAGTATTACAAACAACAGATCCGCACAATCAATTTAAACGAGCAAGCACCGTTGCCTTTATTTATGCAAAGTGCCGCAGCTGAAAATAGGATCTTGAAGAAATAATTATACCGTTAAGGAAGACATATGCTAAAAGGACTATTTAGCAACTCACGAGATAAAGGTTCATATTACGAACGTCTCGCCGAATCATACTTACAGCAACGTGGGTTGATTCCAGAAACAAACAATTATTATTGTCGATATGGTGAAATTGATTTAATTATGCGAGATAACAATACTTTGGTTTTTATTGAAGTAAAATATCGCAAACATACACAATTTGGTGGAGCTTTATCGGCTTTATCATATAAAAAACAACAAAGGTTAAAGCGCAGTATTTATCAGTATTTGACAGAGCAACAGTTGCATAATACTCAAGTACGCGTAGACTTTGTAGCAATCGAGGGTGAGAATCCTCCTAATATACAATGGATTAAGAGCGTTTTTTGATATGCAAGAATCTATTAAAACGATTTTTACAGAAAGTATTCAAGCACAAATTGCAGCTGGTGAAGTACTCCCCAGTTCCCTAGAAGCTGCAGCACTGACAATTGTGCAAAGTTTAATTAATGGTAATAAAGTGGTGTGTTGTGGCGTGCCCAGTTGCCATATGTTGGCCACTCATATGGCTGGGTTATTAGTCAACTTCTACGAAACCGAAAGACCTTGCTTACCTGCGGTTGCCTTAACGCAGAACAGCATACACCTTGGCAGTATGGGCTCCGACGATGATATGGAGCATTATGCCCGTCAAGTAAGAGCCTTTGGCCAACAAGGTGATTTACTGCTCGTCATCGGTGTAAATGGGAATGAGAAAAGTGTGGTGAGCGCAGCGGAAGCTGCATTAACTAAAGATATGAAAGTCATTGCATTAATTGGTGATGATGGTGGCGAACTGACCGGGCTACTTGGCCCAACCGATGTTGAAATCAGAGTACCGAGTAAGCGTCCAAGTCGTATTGTTGAGTCCCATTTATTTTCTATACACTGCTTAACTCAGCTCATTGATGACACCTTATTCCCACAGGAAGAACAATAAATGCGTATAAAACCGATTGCGTTATTACTCAGCCTTACTCTCTTACAAGGCTGTGCCGCAGCCGTTGTCGCAGGTACAGCCAGCGCAATGTCGGCTGCGAATGATCGTCGTACCATTGGTACACAAATTGATGACAACAATATCGAAATAAAAGGAACGCTTGCCATAAAAAGCATTGACCGCCTATCTAAACATGCCAATATTAGCCTGGTCAGTGTTAATGGTATTGTACTTATGGTTGGGCAAGTGAGTAATATTGAAATGCAGGCTGAAGCTGAGAATGCATTAAAAACGATACCAGCAATACGTAGCGTTCATAATCAACTACGAATTGGAACAAACATCGGGCTAACAACACAAACACACGATACATGGCTTACCTCTAAAGTAAAAACCAGACTCTTAGCCGACGAAAACGTCAGTGGTAACAATATAAAAGTTGTGACCGAGAACTCAGAGGTTTTCTTAATGGGCTTAGTTGCGCCAGCTGAAGCTGAACAAGCTGTTGAGATTGCCAGAAATATCAGTGGTGTGGAGCGCGTTATTAAGGCATTCGAATACCTCTAATAGTGAACCTAATTTTCCCAATTCAATAACGACCAAAGTACGCATAAAAAAACCCGCTGAATGCGGGTTTTTTACTAACTAAATAATCGCTATTTGACCACTCGTAGATGAGAACCTTTCTTTTTCTCAGGTTTTTCAACAGGATCAGGCGATACTGTTTCTTCACTTTCTACGGGCTCTAGCGTATCTTCAAGCTCAGCATCATCAAATGCTTCTTGAGTAAAGACAGTACCTTCACCATTTTCTCGAGCGTAGATAGCCAATACTGCACCTAAAGGCACATAGACCTGCATAGGTTGACCACCAAATCGCGCATTAAAGCTAAGCTGCTCATTATCCAAAGAAAATGCAGTAACTGCTGAAGGACTGATATTCAAAACTATTTGCCCATCCTGAACAAATTGCGTTGGTACTTGTACCTCAGGATAATCAGCATTAACCACTAAATGAGGGGTGCATTCATTATCAACAATCCAGTCGAAAAATGCTCTCAATAAGTATGGGCGATTTGGCGTCATTATGATCTGATCTCGCGTTCTGCTTCAGTTAATGATGCCTGGAACGAATCACGCTCGAATAAACGTAGCATGTAATCTTTCATCTCTTTTGCACCTGCGCCATTAAGCTCAATACCAAGTTCTGGCAAACGCCATAATAACGGAGCTAAATAACAATCAACTAAGCTAAACTCTTCACTCATAAAGTAAGGTGCTTCAGTAAAGATAGCTGCAACCGCTAACAAGGCCTCGGTTAAATCCCTACGTGCAAGAGCAGCATCAGAACCACCTTCTGAGATTTTTTCTGCAAGGCTATACCAATCATTTTCAATACGGTGCATCATTAAACGACTGCGACCACGCATAACTGGATATACAGGCATTAGTGGAGGGTGTGGAAAACGCTCATCAAGATATTCCATGATGATGTCTGCACGGTAAAGACCAAGCTCACGATCAATTAAAGTTGGTACAGTGCCATAAGGGTTTATCTCATGAAGAGCTTCTGGCAGATTGTCCTTTTCTGCTAGGTGGATATCAACACTTACGCCTTTCTCTGCAAGTACAATACGTACTTGGTGACTGTACATACAGTTCGCACCAGAGAAAAGAGTCATTACAGGGCGCTTATTGGCAGCAACGGCCATGCCTACCTCCATTAATAATTACAAAAGTAATAAATCACTTTAAACAGCAATAGGGGCTACTGCCCCTATTACAAAATCACCTTAGATTTGTTCGCTTTAGTGAACATCTCTCCAGTATTCTTTCTTCAAGAAGAATGCAAGGATAAATAGAATTAATAAAAACCCTAATACCTTAATACCAATTGACTCAGACTCTAGGCGAGATGGCTCACCAACATAAGCTAAGAAATTAGTAATGTCACGTGCAGCATGGTCATATTCATCAGTGCTCATTTCACCTGAGCCATCTGTTTTTAAACCAACTACTTTCGTAACTGTTTTACCATGCTCTTCTACTTCTTCAGTAATAGGCAATGGTAAACCTTGCAATTCTTGTAGTACATGTGGCATACCCACTAATGGGAATACAATATTATTCACACCAAATGGACGCGACTCATCTTTGTAAAACGACTTTAAATACGTATAGATGTAGTCTGGTGATTTAACACGTGAAATCAAAGTTAAATCTGGTGGCGCTGCACCAAACCATTTAGCGGCATCATCTTGATCCATTGCATTCAAAATGTGGCTACCCACTTTTGAACCATCAAAAATTAGCTGCTCCTGGCCAATGTCTGTTGGAATACCAATGTCACGGAACGTACGTTCATAACGTTGGTACTGCATTTGGTGACAACCAAGGCAGTAATTCATGAATAACTGAGCACCACGTTGTAGTGACGCCTTGTCAGTTAAATCATTATTAGCTTCCATCAAAGGTACTGATGGTCCTGCTGCCATAACAAATGTTGGCAACAATGCGAACAAACCGATAACTAGTTTTTTCATCATTTGGTTACCCTCGTAGGCAATGGCTTAGTCGTCTCGTTCTTTGAATACACAAATAGTAACACGAAGAACATGAAGTAAGTCACAGTCGTAATTTGCGATAAGATTGTCTTAAAGTCTGTTTGTGGTGTAGCACCAACCCAGCCAAGAATAACAAACGTTACAACAAATTGAGCTATATTCCACTTGTGTAGTGCACAACGATAACGAATGGAGCGCACTGAACCACGGTCAAGCCAAGGTAACAATGCCAGTACCACGATTGAGGCACCCATTGCCGCAACACCCATTAATTTATCAGGGATGGCACGTAATATCGCATAAAATGGTGTGAAATACCAAACAGGGAAAATATGCTCTGGTGTTTTTAGTGGATTTGCAGCTTCAAAGTTTGGCGCTTCTAAGAAGAACCCCCCCATCTCTGGAGAGAAAAAGACAACCCAACAAAATAAAATTAAGAAACCTGCTACACCTAAAATGTCTTTCACTGTGTAGTAAGGGTGGAAAGGAATTGCGTCAACAATATCTTTCTTATCAGTATAATACTCGTGAAACTTAAACTTAGGCTTTTCATCTTCTGAAATAGTGCCTTTTTTATGTTTAATTTCAATACCATCTGGGTTATTTGAACCAACTTCATGTAATGCTACGATGTGAAGGAATACTAAAATAACCAAGACTAAAGGCAATGCAATAACATGTAATGCAAAGAAGCGGTTAAGCGTTGCACCAGAAATAACATAATCACCACGGATCCACTGAGTTAAGTCTTCACCAATCACTGGAATTGCACCAAATAGCGAGATAATTACCTGAGCTCCCCAAAAAGACATTTGTCCCCAAGGTAGTAAGTAACCCATGAATGCTTCAGCCATTAGCGCTAAGAAAATAAACATACCAAATAACCACAACAACTCTCGTGGCTTTTGATAAGAACCGTAAATCATGCCACGGAACATGTGTAAGTACACAACAACAAAAAACGCAGATGCGCCTGTTGAGTGCAGATATCGCAGTAACCAACCATACTCTACATCACGCATGATGTACTCCACTGAAGCAAATGCGCCCTCAGCAGATGGAACATAGTTCATGGTTAACCAAATACCCGTTAGGATTTGGTTTACTAGCACAAGAATCGCTAATGAACCGAATAAGTACCAAAAGTTAAAATTCTTTGGTGCAGGATATTGAGCAATGTGCATATTCCAGACGCGAGTCATTGGAATACGGTCATCGATCCAGTTAATGACGTTACCTACAACGCCTGAAGCTGCTTTAGAGTTTTCAGCCATTACGCTACCCCTTCTTCTTCACCAACGATAATCGTGGTGTCATCAATAAAGGTGTATGGAGGGATCTCAAGGTTTAACGGTGCAGGAACCGCTTGGAATACTCGACCAGCCATATCAAATTTAGAACCATGACATGGGCAGAAGAAACCATCCTCTGTACCTTCAACTTTTTCACCAAAGCCACCTTGTAGGAAGCTAGGTGAACAGCCTAGGTGTGTACAAATACCGACCGCAACAAAAATCTCCGGACGCTTAGAGCGATATGGATTTTTAGCTGAATCGAGTTGTTGAGGTTCTTCAGAAGCAGGATCACGAAGTTGCCCTTCATGAGCTTTCATCTCTTCTAACATTTTTGGGGTACGAGAAATAACCCAAACAGGCTTACCTCGCCACTCAACACGAATTAATTGTCCAGGCTCAAGTTTGCTGATATCCACTTCTACAGGCGCACCTGCAGATTTAGCTCGCTCACTTGGATTCCAAGACGCAATAAAGGGAACAGCAGCCCCAGCCGCACCAACACCACCTACAACAGAGGTAGCTATGGTTAAAAAGCGACGTCGGCCATTGTCTACAGGCGCATTGCTCATCCACTTATCTCCACTATGAATCTCAACACTTGCTATATTGAGAACATCGTTACAGCAGGTTAATTTTAAGAAACTACAAAATAGACGCGATCATAAATAAATCCCTTGATTAAAACAAGGTTATTCAAACCTAATGATCCGATAAACCAAACAACACAGTCTAAGTTAACCAGAGCAAAAAGCTAATCTCTTATGATATCGCTTCAATAACAACAATTTACTGACCAAGATCAACCTCTGTATGAAAAAATGCCCTCTACAGAATTCCCGTTGAAACTCACTCACTTTACTTGCCCTGCAATTGTAGCAAAAAAAAGCGCTGAGTTATCGACAGATTTGCACTAAATGTAATAAATATTGAACTTTTTTTGTCAATAAAAACGGGATATTAGTATATTGAGGATAATTTAAACGACAGACCGTCGTATAAAAAGGCAACTTTAGGTGAGCAGGGTTAATCAATAAAAACAAAAAACCCAGCACAAGCTGGGTTTTTGAATTCTTGAAACGTAAAAAATTAACGCTTTGAGAACTGAGGACGCTTACGCGCTTTGTGTAGACCCACTTTCTTACGCTCAACTTTACGAGCATCGCGAGTAACAAAGCCAGCTTTACGAAGTGTAGGACGTAGTGACTCGTCAAACTCCATAAGTGCACGAGTAATACCGTGACGGATTGCGCCAGCTTGACCTGTTGTACCACCACCTTCAACAGTGATGTAAAGGTCAAACTTTTCAGTCATGTCTACAAGCTCAAGAGCTTGACGAACAACCATACGAGCTGTTTCACGACCAAAGTACTCATCTAGTGAGCGCTTATTGATTACGATGTTGCCAGTGCCTGGGCGTAAGAATACGCGAGCACTTGAACTTTTACGACGACCTGTACCGTAGTATTGATTTGCCATGATGTGCTCCTTAAATGTCTAGAACCTGCGGCTGTTGTGCCGCGTGGTTGTGCTCATTACCAACGTAAACTTTAAGCTTACGGTACATTTCACGACCTAGAGGGCCGCGAGGTAACATGCCTTTAACCGCTTTCTCAATAATCATTTCAGGCTTAGCAGCTTGAAGCTTATCGAAAGTTACAGACTTAAGTCCACCTGGGAAACCAGAGTGTGCGTAGTACACTTTATTTTTGAATTTGTTACCAGTTACAGTAACTTTTTCAGCGTTGATAACGATGATATAATCACCAGTATCTACGTGTGGAGTGTATTCAGCTTTATGCTTTCCGCGTAGGCGACTAGCGATTTCAGTAGCGATACGACCTAAAGTTTTACCTTCAGCGTCAACTACGTACCAGTCACGTTTTACTGTATCTGGTTTAGCAACAAACGTTTTCATCTAAAAAATCCAATGTTTTCAATTAAAACCACAGATAACCAAAATGGTTATCGCTTTACTATATAGTGCTTTAACCCCTTCGAGTTGAAGACTTTTTGCCGCTCAAGTCAGTGGCTAAGCCGACGAGGGCAATAGAACGCAACGTGGCAGGCCGCGGATTATAGCAACTCATAAGGAGATTGACTAGCGCGCGATTGTTTTTTCCACAAAAAAATTGCTTTTCGTTGGTTTCACCCGTTACGATGGCTTGATCATTGAACTAGGCGAGATGTTCACGCGCCAAATAATCAAGCGATTGCATTTCTTGTAAACGACTGATACACCGTTTGAACTCAAACTCGAGTGTGCCCGTAGAATACAACTCTGTGATAGGTGCTTGTGCCGATATGATAAGCGTCACATTTCGCTCATAAAACTCATCTACTAACGCAATAAAACGCCGAGCGGCATCGTCATTCTGTTGGCTCAATTGCTTTACATTGGATAAAATCACGGTGTTATATAGACGACTAATTTCCATATAATCCACTTGTGAGCGCGCAGTTTCACACAACTGTGTAAAATCAAACATGACAATACAGTCTGACACTTTGCGCGTGTTAATTAAGCGTCCTTCAATTTCAATGGCCTCATCCACTCGCCCAGGCTCTGGAGATAACTTATCAAAATAAGCAAACAAATTATCATCCGCTTTTTTGTCTAAGGGACTATGAAATATTTCAGCTTGTTCAAGTGTACGTAATCGGTAATCAATACCTGAGTCCACATTCACGACTTCAGTATTGGCGTTGACAAGCTCTATTGCAGGTAAAAATCGCGCGCGTTGCAGGCCATTTCGATATAAATCATCAGGTACAATATTTGAGGTAGCCACCAAAACTATATCACGAGCAAAAAGCGCCTGCATCAAGCCTCCTAGTAACATCGCATCGGTGATATCTTGCACAAAAAATTCATCAAAACATATAATATCAGTTTCTTTTTTAAAAATATCAGCAACGACTTCAAGTGGATTTTTAACATCTTGAAGTTTTTTTAATTCATCGTGAACACGATGCATAAAACGGTGAAAATGCACGCGCATTTTTCTCTCGCTGGGCAATGCTTCAAAAAACGTATCAACTAAATATGTTTTCCCTCGGCCAACACCTCCCCAAAAATACAATCCTTTAATTTTTTTTGGCTCTGGTTTCTTAGCAAAAATACGAGATAGAAAACTGCCCGAAGGGGCGACTGGTTGGGCGCATAAATCATCATACAAACGTTGCAAATGCTTAACCGCATTTTCTTGTGCACTGTCATACTGGAAATCTTCCGTTTGTAGGTCTTGTTGATATTTTTGCCAAGGAGTCATCATTTTTTACACTGTTAACCGTTTTTATTTGTTCTCTATATTAACACGCAACCAATCTACGCGTATATTGAACAACTAGGTAGATTTTATTCTTATCGCAAATATACGGTTCTAATTTTTTAACTGAGACTGCGATAATTCATAGGAGAGAAATATGACAACCATCGTTTGGTTAGGACTTTTGATTATTACAGGTGTTGTTAGTTTTTTTATTGGTGCTCAAGTCACTAGAAAACAATTGAAACAAACGGAATTAGAACAGCAAGCTATTCAAGCAAAAAGTGAATTAGAACAATATCGTCAAGATGTCTCTGATCACTTAGCCAGTACAAAAAAACTGATGAGCAAGATGCAAGAAAGCTACACGCAACTATTTAGCCATGTAGAACAAACAGATCAAGTGCTATTAACTGAAAAGCCAACTCACCCAAGTGAGCCATTCTTTTCCAAAGAAACAACAGAGCAGCTTCATGCCTCTCTAAAAAGCCGGCCTGAACGCAGAAGAGCAAATAATCGCTCTGATGACTCTGCACAACCCGTTGACTATGTAGAAGGCGAATCGGGTATTTTTTCTGGTGAAAGTTTAGAAAATGAGCAAACAAAAGTATCTTGATGAACTTTTTTTTGGCCCCATAGTCAGTAAGTACAGATAACCAAATAGCGAATTGACGTTGGTCCGATAATTATGTGGTAATTATGTTCCAATGTCTTTTCAATAACTAACTGCTTTTTTCGGAGTACTTATTGACTATGAAATTGAAATTCTCGTTATTATCAGCGGCACTTTTATCTTCAACTTTCTTATTAAATCCCAGTGTCTCTTTCGCTAAATTGCCTGTTGCTGTTGATGGCCAAACCTTACCGACCCTAGCCCCTATGCTAGAGCGTGTTACCCCAGGGGTCGTTAGCATCCAAGTTTCTGGCGCAAAAGAAGTGCGTCGCCGCGTTGACCCATTTGATTATTTTTTTGGCCAACCTCAACCTCGCAGCCAAAAGCGTCAATTCAGTGGATTAGGTTCAGGTGTCATCATTGATGCAAGTGAAGGTTATGTCGTCACCAATAACCATGTGATTGCTGATGCTGAAAAAATCATTGTTACTTTAGAAGATGGTAGAGAATTTGATGCTAAATTAGTTGGCACTGACAAAGAGTCTGACATTGCATTATTAGAGATTGAATCAGAAGAACTTACAGAAGTAAAACTCGCGAACTCCGATGTACTGCGGGTTGGGGACTTTGCTGTCGCTATCGGCAACCCATTCGGATTGAGCCATACGGTTACATCAGGGATTGTAAGTGCGCTTGGTCGAAGTGGTTTAAACATTGAAGGGTATGAAGACTTTATACAAACCGATGCAGCAATTAACCAAGGAAACTCTGGTGGTGCTTTAGTTAACTTAAAAGGCGAACTAATTGGTATTAATACTGCGATTTTAGGAGCATCTGGTGGCAATGTGGGCATTGGTTTTGCTATCCCTTCCAATATGATGAAGAACTTAGTTGACCAAATAGTGGAGTTTGGTCAGGTTAGGCGTGGCTCTCTCGGTATTCAAGGTAGGACATTAGATGCAGGTATTGCTAAAGCACAAGGCTTTGATGTAAAACAAGGGGCTTATGTTGCACAAGTTGTCAATGATTCTGCAGCCAGTGAAGCTGGGATATTAGCAAATGACGTTATTGTGTCAGTCAATGGTGACGATATTCAAAGTTTCGCCGAATTGGCAAGTAAAATTGCAACCATCGGAGAGGGACGTACCGTCAAAGTGGGAGTCTACCGCGATGGGAAAACCCGTTCGATTAACGTCACGCTCAAAGGACAAGGTGAACTACAAGCCCAAGCCGATAAAGTCCATCCTATGTTGCGCGGCGCAGTGCTTGAAAGCGGAGAACGTGAGGGGAATAAAGGCGTGATAGTTTCATCAGTGGAAGCTCGCTCTCCCGCTGCACGCGTTGGATTAGAAGAAGGCGATGTAATTATGCAAGTGAATCGACAACGGATTGACAGCATCCGAGAAATGGGCAGCTTAATTGAGGACATCCAAGGAAATATCGTCCTCGGCATTAAAAGAGGTCGCGACTCGGTATTTCTTTTAATTCAATAATCACTTTTTCAATAAAAAAACACAGTGGTTCTTGCCGCTGTGTTTTTATTTGTGCCATCATAAACAATAAATAAATATAAATAGATTACGACTGTGCTTAAACTACTTCGCTTTATTATGCCGCCATTGCTAGCAGGCCTCGGCATTGCTTTTTTAATCATTTGGTTCACGCCAAACTTACGCAGCGCAGTGCTGCCTAAAATTGATGTATCAAGCCGATATAGTAATACTCATATGAGCTTTGCAGATGCGGTTGAAAAAGCCTCCCCCGCTGTAGTCACTATTTTTTCTGAAGGGATCACCTCTGTCCCTAGGTTTAAGCGTGCAAATACCACACAAGAGCTCGGATCTGGCGTCATCATGTCAAACGACGGTTACATATTAACAAACTACCACGTGGTCAATAATGCAGATCAAATCATGGTCATTTTAACTGACGGACGTATTTTCAATGAAGTTCAAGTGATTGGTTTTGATACAGTAACTGACTTAGCCTTATTAAAAATTGATGAGCAACACCTTCCCGTTATTCCAATGGATGACACTTTCAATCCTCGAGTTGGTGATGTTGTCTTAGCGATTGGTAATCCACTAAATTTGGGTCAAACTATTACTCAAGGTGTGATCAGCGCAACGGGGAAGAAACTGACGCCGGACAATTCTTATAGCAGCCTATTACAAATGGATGCGGCCGTGAATGTCGGCAACTCAGGCGGCGCATTAATAAATTCAAATGGCACATTGGTCGGGCTCACTTCAGCCCAATTTAGAACTCGCTATAATATCGACATTCAAGGGATTTCCTTTGCGATTCCCTACTCACTTGCTAAAGAAGTCATGGAGAAATTAAAACGTGATGGCAGAGTGGTTCGCGGATACCTTGGATTCACCGGAAATGCGGTCGATAGCACGGGTAAAGTCGTTACTGACTTATACACCAAAGTGGTTGGGCTCAGAGTTAATAACATAGACCCCTTAGGGCCTGCATGGCAATCAGGTATGCAAGATAATGACATCATTGTCAAAGTTGCAGGTAATGCTGTCACCAACCCGCAGCAAACACTTAAATTTATTGGTAACACTCGCCCTGGCACCATATTAGAGTTCGAAGCATACCGAAATACCGAGCTATTAACTTTTCAAGTCACAGTTGCAAAACTTGAAAGCAGAACCCAGTAGCGGTTTATATATAATAACCCAAGAAAAAAGCGAGCTTAAGCTCGCTTTTTTCTTAATCACTCAGAAAGTGTTAATTGTGCTTTCTTTTAATATTAGCACCAAGCTTACTTAGCTTATCTTCGATTCTTTGATAGCCGCGGTCAACATGATAGATGCGATCAACCACTGTTTCACCGCTAGCTACTATCCCTGTCAATATCAAGCTTGCAGAAGCTCGCAGGTCTGTTGCCATGACTTGCGCACCACTTAGTTTATCGGTTTCACCACAGATCGCTGTATTGCCCTCTAAACGAATATTTGCGCCCATTCTTTGCAGCTCAGGCACATGCATAAAACGGTTCTCAAAAATAGTTTCAGTGATAGTTGCACTACCCTGCGCAACAACATTCAATGCGGTAAATTGTGCTTGCATATCCGTCGGGAACCCTGGGTGTGGCATTGTCTTAATGTTTACAGCCTGCAACGCACGCTGTCGCATATCAACATAAATACTGTCTGCAGTCACTTCCACCAATGCATTCGCAGCTCTAAGCTTTTCTAACACAGGCTCTAAACTCGTGTGATCCGTGCTCTTACACAAGACTTCGCCCTTCGCCATCGCCGCGGCAACTAAGAAAGTCCCCGTTTCAATTCGATCTGGTAGGATTCTATGTTCGCACCCTAAGAGCTGCTCGACACCCTGCACCTCAATGCGACTAGTACCAGCCCCTTTGATATTCGCCCCCATAGCAATCAAGCACTCAGCTAAATTGACTATTTCAGGCTCTTGAGCTGCATTTTCTAAAACCGTTACGCCGTCAGCCAATGTTGCCGCCATCAACAGGTTTTCTGTCGCCCCAACACTCACCATTTCCATATATATTTCAGCGCCCTGTAAGCGCCCGCTCGACTTAGCATTGATATAACCATTTTCAACAGTTATTTCGGCCCCCATACGCTCTAAGCCTTTAATATGAATATCAACAGGCCTAGCACCGATTGCACAGCCTCCAGGTAAAGACACCTGAGCTTCACCGAAACGAGCCAGTAAAGGCCCCAAAGCAAGTACTGATGCACGCATTTGCTTTACAAGCTCATAGGGAGCAAGCACTTTATCAACACGACTACCATCTACTTCAAGTACACTTCCTTGCCAAGCAACACCAGCACCTAGTGTCTTCAGAAGCGCTTCCGTTGTGCCTATATCACGTAATTGAGGGACATTGCTAAAACGGCTTTTACCATTTGCTAGTAATGCAGCAAATAAAATGGGCAATGCAGCGTTTTTTGCACCTGATATTGTGACTTCACCTGCTAAAGTAGTGCCACCTTGGATAATAAACTGATCCATCGAGGCCTCTTATTGTGGAAGGATAAACTTACGTTCTCTTTGCCACTCCGTTGGCGTAAATGCTTTAATACTTACAGCATGAATCGTCCCATCTGAAATCGTATCCATCAGTGGTCCATATACTAACTGCTGTTTTTTAACGCGGCTAAGCCCATCAAAACATGCTCCAACGGCAATCACTTCATAATGACTTCCATTCGCTTTAACTACCACTTCATCAAGCGACAGCGCCTCTTTTAATAATGTTTCGACTTCGTTTATTTCCATTATATTCACTCAAATAAGGTTGAAACCTGACCCAATGCCATCAAATTGCGCAATTGTTCAGGTATATTCTTAAGCTCAAGACGTTTATCTTGTTGCTGCAATTTACCTAAAGAGTGAATTAACCAAGCTAAGCCCGCTGTGTCAACCCTTGATACGTTAGAAAGGTCAAAATAGAGGGTTGATTGGGCACTTTCTAACTGTCGGTTAAGAAGTCGTTCATCTGTTAAGCTATTTCTTGTCAATTCACCATTGACATAAATGATGCCATCACTTTGTGATTTAAAGTGAACGTTAGTTGCTGCCATCATCCCCCCTAAATTGTACCGGAAGTCGACTTTTCTTATCGAGCAACTGAATCACATGCTCAATACCCTGCTGACGTAAAATACCGTGCAGTTCTGTTTGCTTAGCATCCAACAAACTAATACCTTCCGCCATCATGTCATAAGCTCGCCATTCATTATTTTTCCCTTTACGCACTTTAAAGTCGATACGAATATCAGGTTTACCTGCTTCAATTATCTTCGTTTTAACGATTGCGACATCATCTTTTGAAAAGTCTTTTACGGCCCCAAATTCTACTTTCTGATCTGTGTATTGAGTAAATACGCCAGCATACGTTGCGACTAAGTAACGTTGAAAAACATCAATAAAAGTACGCACATGTTTAATTGCTTGTGCTTTATCTTCTTTATTTTCCATTGTACGAATTTTTTGTATGTAGCTTCCCAACACTCGATAAGCGGCATATTTATAATCAATATACGGCATCAGCTCCTCTTGCACGATCACCCGTAGGTGCTCTTTATTTTTTTGCACCTTTTCTTGATCTCGCGCCACGCGCTTAAATGTGTTATCAGCAACTTGTTGCACCATGCTATAAGGGTCACTTAAATCAACTTTAGCAAGGCTTTGCATACTAACCATTGCCAATAACCCTGCAAATACGCAAATCCACTTACGAAGCATCATCATTATTCACTACCTTGGTTAAATAAGAATTGACCGATTAACTCTTCCAATACCAGTGCTGATTTTGTATCTGTGATTAAATCTCCGTTTCTCAGAGCTTTACTTTCAACTCCAAATAAGTCTTCTAGCTCATCAGAAGCATCATCATGCGCAACCTCATACCCAAAACAAGACTGACGAGCCGACTCTGAAGCAATCACCGGAGAAATGCCTAAATACTGCTCACCTAAAATCCCCGATGTTAAAATTGACACTGAGGTTGTGTCTGAAAACTGACACTCATAATTTGCATCTATCGTCATATTGACCACAGGCACAAACTCTTGAGGGTGAATGCTAATACCTTCAACTCGACCAATAACAACCCCACCGACTTTAATTGGTGCTCTGGCTTTTAAGGAGCCGATATTTTCAAATTTAGCGTTTAATGTGTATGTTTCACCACTACCGCTAATACCTGAATTCGCCACTTTCAGTGCAAGTACCGCAAATGCCAGCACGCCTAAAGCAACAAACAATCCAACTAAAATTTCTATTTTCCGTGTATTCATGACGATTTAAAACCTTTTAACCTGAAAACATGACAGCAGTGAGTAAGAAATCAAACCCAAGCACTGCCAATGAAGAATGTACAACCGTTTCTGTTGTTGCTTTACTGATCCCTTCTGATGTGGGGATACAGTCATAGCCTTTATAAAGTGCGATCCAAGTCACTACCAATGCAAAAACAAAACTCTTAATAATACCATTGAGAATATCTTTTTCGAACGACACTTGTGCTTGCATGATCGACCAGAAACTACCAGAATCAACGCCTAACCAATCAACACCAACCAAATGCGCACCTAAAATGGCCACTGCGGAAAATATCAAAGCAAGCAATGGCATACTAATAAATCCAGCCCAAAACCGAGGAGCGATAACACGCTTTAATGGGTCAATAGCCATCATCTCTAAACTAGAAAGTTGCTCTGTTGCTTTCATCAAACCGATTTCAGCCGTTAAAGCACTGCCCGCTCTTCCGGCAAAAAGCAATGCCGTTACTACCGGACCCAGTTCTCGTAATAAACTCAATGCGACCAAAGGTCCTAAGCTATCCTCCGCACCATAGCCAACCAACACAGTATAGCCTTGTAACGCCAAAACCATGCCAATGAAGAGTCCTGAAACCATGATAATTAAAAGTGACTGGTGACCAATCATATAAAGCTGGCGGATAAGCAGCGGGGTGCCCTTTCTTATATTTGGCATGTTAACCAATGCGCCAAATAACATGCTAGTCGAGCGTCCTAACGATGCAAATCGACTCAGTGTTTTATGACCTAACTTCTGAAAAAAGTTAATCACACAGCACCTCCGTTCAATAGCTCTTGATCATAAGGGTTTGCAGGTTGGTGAAATGGCACCGGTCCGTCAGATAAACCTTGTAAGAATTGCTGAACTAGCGGAGAACGATGAGCAAGCATTTCTTGCGCTGTACCACTTCCAATAACCCCTTGTTCCGCAATAATAATTACGTGTTCGGCAATACTTAATACCTCAGTTACATCATGAGTCACGATAAGTGACGACAATCCGAGCACTTCGTTTAAGGATTTAATTAACTTGACCAAGACCCCCATTGAAATAGGATCTTGTCCAGCAAAAGGTTCATCATACATAATTAATTCAGGGTCCAATGCAATCGCTCTCGCGAGTGCAACACGACGTGCCATCCCTCCGGACAACTCTGATGGCATTAAGTCACGAGCCCCACGTAATCCGACGGCTTGCAATTTCATTAATACAACTAAGCGGATCAATTCTTCATTTAATGTAGTATGTTCACGCAACGGAAAAGCGATATTATCAAAAACAGACATATCTGTGAAAAGTGCGCCACTTTGAAAAAGCATACTCATATTCTTGCGTGCATCATACAATGCAGCACGTGTCATACTGGGAATGCTCTTGCCTTCAAATAAAATATCCCCACTATCAGGCTTGAGTTGACCGCCAATCAAACGTAGCATCGTTGTCTTACCAATACCACTGGGGCCCATAATCGCCGTAATCTTCCCTTTTGGTACCGAGAAACTCATATTCTTATAGATGGTCTTTTCACCACGTGAAAATGTCACATCCTTGATCTCAACTATTGCTTGCGACAAGTCGCTCTCCACATCTAGTTTGACTAATTATGTCATAATACGATTTTTTGCCGCCCGAGGGAAAATACATTTCGTAAAATTTTGTAATATAACATGTCTCTTTCAATGTTACCGAGCCCCCTTGCTATCAATATGAACAACCTCCTTTTATTTATACTTTTTTTGTCGCATTTGTTACTATTTGCATCAATGACACTTTATCACTTGGCATAATTTTAATGGTTCTATCTTTTATTGTCCTCATTCTTGGTTTTGCAGCTCTAGTCTGGAGTGCTGATCGTTTTGTTTTTGGCGCGGCTGCACTCGCTCGTAACTTTGGAGTACCAACATTGATAGTCGGCTTAACAGTCGTAGCAATGGGCTCATCAGCACCTGAAATGATGGTAGCAGGTCAAGCGGCTTTGGCTAATAAAACGGATACAGCTGTTGGCAACGCGATAGGCTCAAATATCGCAAACATTTTACTCGTATTAGGGATCACTGCGTTATTACGTCCTTTATCTGTTAGTTCAGGGATCCTCAAGCGTGAAATGCCGTTACTTGTCATTGTCTCATTAGCAGCGTGGTTCATCGTAAGCGATAATTACTTCAGTTTGATTGAAGGTTCCCTACTATTAGTCGGCTTTGTACTATTTTTACTGACGTTAATCATCATCACAAAACAAACAGGCAATCAAAACGACCCCCTAGTTAATGAAGCTTGTGACGAAGTACCTGAAAATATCCCTACGAAGAAAGCAGTATTTTGGTTAGTCGTTGGTATGGTATTGTTACCCGTCAGCTCACACTACCTTGTTGGTTCAGCTGTAGATATCGCAAAATTTTTTGGCATGAGCGACTTATTAATTGGGCTAACAATCATAGCGATCGGAACCAGTTTGCCTGAACTTGCTGCATGTATTGCTGGCGTATTAAAAAAAGAAGATGACCTCGCTCTTGGTAACATCATCGGCTCTAATATCTTTAACATACTCGCGGTTTTATCCATTGCAGGCATTTTAAACCCAGCTTCTCTAGATTTGAATATTGCACAGCGAGACATCTATATCATGTTAGCAGCCACTGTCGCGCTTATTCTTATGAGCCTAAGTTTCACAGGGTCTCGACAAATAAATCGTATAGAAGGAGGGCTATTATTAGCCGCTTTCATTAGCTATATGTATTACATTATTTCATTCTAGGAAGTCACTGATGAGCCAAATAAATTTTTCTAAGACTGCACGACAAGTGATCAAAATTGAGCGCCAAGCTATAGATGAAATCACGCAGTATATCGATGAGAGCTTTGAAGCTGGCTGTGAAACTATCTTTAATTGTATCGGTAGAACGATAGTCATTGGCATGGGAAAATCAGGTCACATTGGGAATAAGATTGCAGCCACATTTGCCAGTACTGGTACCCCCGCTTTTTTTGTTCACCCTGGAGAAGCCAGTCATGGTGATTTAGGCATGATCACCAAAGAAGATGTTGTCCTGCTGATCTCTAATTCAGGTGAAACGAGCGAAATATTGAGTATCATACCTGTGATTAAGCGCATTGGCGCAAAAACGATCGCGATGACCGGTAATTCGCACTCAACCATTGCTAAGTTAGCCGATGTACATTTATGTATTGCCGTATCGAAAGAAGCCTGCCCATTAGGACTTGCTCCAACAGCTAGTACAACAGCAACATTGGTAATGGGTGATGCACTCGCCGTCGCTTTGTTAGAGGCTAGAGGCTTTACAGCCGATGATTTTGCACTTTCTCACCCTGGTGGTGCATTAGGGAAAAGACTATTACTGACCATCGATGACATCATGCACAAAGGCGCCGAAGTACCCGTAGTGACTGTTCAAGACACGGTAAAAGCTGCGCTTTTCGAGATGTCAGCCAAAGGATTAGGAATGACAGCCGTAATTAACTCTGAATCTCGCTTATGTGGTATTTTTACAGATGGGGATTTAAGGCGAATCATTGAACAAAGAATTGATTTACATAACGCACTCATTAGCGAGGTAATGACTAAAAGCTGTGCAACCGTACATGCAAATATTCTTGCAGCTGAAGCATTGAATATAATGGAAACGAAACGAATTAATGGTTTAATTGTCATAGATGATAACCACTACCCGGTCGGTGCTTTAAATACGCAAGATTTACTACGAGCAGGAGTTTTATAATGCAATTCTCAGACTTATATCAACCTATCAGTAATGTTGCGTACAGCAAGGCTGCTAATATTAAGCTACTGATATGTGATATTGATGGCGTTTTTTCTGACGGTCGGATTTACCTTGGCAACAACGGTGAAGAATTAAAAGCATTTAATACAAAAGATGGGTTTGGCATCAAAGCTCTAATCAATAGTGGCGTGCAAGTTGCCGTTATTACTGGCCGGCATTCACAGATTGTTCAGCAAAGAATGACTAGCTTAAACGTACAGCATATTTATCAAGGCCAAGAAAATAAACTGCAGGCATATGACACACTAAAGCAAGCATTAGATTTACAAGATGAAGACATCGCTTATATCGGAGATGATGGCCCTGATTTGCCCGTCATGCAATTAGTGGGCTTTTCAGTTGCAGTTAACGATGCCCACCCTCTTATAAAGCGCGTTGCGCATTATACAACCATGTTACCTGGAGGGTTTGGTGCTGTACGTGAATTAACCGATTTGATTATGTTAGCACAAGGTCACTCGTTAGGTACCACTGGAACAAGCACATGACCATAAATCGAATTGCATTATTGATTATCTTTTCAATGATTATGGGATGGTTGTGGTACCCTTACTTCACCCACCCCCCCTCATCAGAAAACGGTACCAGTGATGTCATTGCTAAGCCAGATTATATAGCAACACAATTACAACAAACAATTTATGATGAAACGGGTATTCGTAGCCATACAGTAACTGCGGATAAAATGGAATTATATCAAGAGCTTGGCTTTAGCCATTTTGAAGCACCTATTTTTACTTTATATAACGGGCCTAAAAACTGGAAAATCACAGCAACTGAAGCCACATTATACGAAAATAACATACTCATTTTGGAAGGTAATGTTGTGGCGCAAAATCTAACAGATAAAGCCATGATTACACATATCAACGCGGACCATATTCGAGTTGAAATTATCAATAAACTAATGCAATCGGAGCAACCGGTAGAAATCACAGGTCCAGACTTACTCATCACAGGTAAAGGTCTGCACGCCGATTTAAATACCGATGTTATAGAGCTAATTAACCATACTAGAACCATTTATTATGACCAATAGATTAATAGTCACCGTAGCCTTTATTGGGCTTACATTCAGCAGCGCGCTTGCGGCCAACAATAATGACTTTGCATCACAAGTATCAATTAAAGCAGGCAAGCAAACCGCACAATTAAAAACCAACATTGGTATTTTTGAACAAAATGTTGAAATTATACATGGTAATAGACAAATTAACGCTGATCGCCTAGAAGTGCATAGACGGGCTGAATTAGGAGAAAATAAACAACTGCTTGTCGCTACAGGTAATCCAGCGCGTTTTACCGAGACACAAGCTGATGGCACCGTATTAAGTGCCACGGCGAGTGAGGTTCGATATGATGTAGCGAATAAAAAGCTGACAATCAAAGGTGATGCAGAAATTAACCAAGCAGGCCAAATCATAAAAGCACAATCCATAATTTACGATATGGATAAACAATTAATAAATGCTGAAAAAGGTAATGAAAATACTGGCCGAGTGCACACAATTCTAGTCCCAGAAAAAAAATCGAATAAAGAACAAGGCAAATAATAAATGAGTACTTTGACTGCAACCGCTTTGGCTAAAAGCTACAAAGGACGACAAGTCGTAAAAAATGTCAGCCTTGCCGTCGAGGCAGGCAGTATTGTTGGCTTGCTAGGCCCCAACGGGGCAGGTAAAACGACCAGTTTTTATATGATTGTTGGATTAGTGCCAAGCGATAACGGTACCGTAACCATTGATGACCACGATATCACCCTGTTACCGATGCACAGTCGAGCAAGGCTAGGCATAGGTTATTTACCGCAAGAATCTTCCATCTTTCGAAAGTTAACCGTTTACCAGAACTTAATGGCTATTTTAGAAACTCGTAATGAACTGAGTAAACCTGATCGAGAGCAAATTCTTAATGAATTATTAGATGAATTCAACATCCAACATATACGTACAAGTCAAGGTATGGCATTGTCAGGAGGTGAACGTCGAAGAGTCGAAATTGCTCGCGCTTTAGCCGCAAACCCAAAATTTATCCTGTTAGATGAGCCTTTTGCTGGTGTTGACCCAATTTCGGTGTTAGATATAAAGAAAATTATCGAACATTTAAAAAAACGCGGTATAGGTGTTCTGATCACAGATCATAATGTACGAGAAACACTTGATGTGTGCGAAAAAGCATACATAGTTTCACATGGTGAATTAATTGCATCAGGTACTCCAGAACACGTGCTAGCCGATCAAACTGTTCGAGATGTCTACCTAGGTGAACAATTCAGGCTATAGTTATAGTATCTAGGTAATTTTAATAATTGATTAATAGAAAGGATTGTTAGAGATACATGAGGCAATCGTTACAGCTGCGCATGGGTCAGCAATTAACCATGACACCCCAATTACAACAGGCTATCCGCTTGTTGCAATTGAGCACGCTAGATCTCCAACAAGAAATCCAAGAAGCCTTGGACAGCAACCCATTACTGGAAGTTGAAGAATCAGAGCATGAAAACGACAACGAAAATATAGAAAAAGAACATAAAGAGCTCTCGAAAGAAGAATCTAATTCAGACAGTATTGAAGAAGCTCCAGTCAGTGACTATGAGCTTGATGCAGACGCGGCTATGAGTAAAGACACTGTTAGCGAAGAACTTGCGATGGATGTCACATGGGATGAATACATGAGTGCTGCACCAGCAACAAGCAGCGGCCCTATGCCTGAAGACGAAAACATGTACCAAGGCGCAACCACCGAATCGCTCCATGAATACTTAATGTGGCAACTAGAACTGACCCCGTTTAGTGATACTGATAGAGGGATCGCTGTCGCCATTGTGGAAGCCGTGGATGATGGTGGTTTATTAACCTTATCGACCGATGAAATCTTAGAAAGCCTTAATGACGAGAGTTCAGAAGATGCCATTGAACTTGATGAAATTGAGGCTGTCCTGAAACGCATTCAATTATTTGACCCCGTCGGCATTGCTGCTCGTAGCTTGCAAGAATGTTTATGTATCCAGCTTAATCAGTTTGATAAAAGTACACCTTGGCTGGAGCATACTAAACACGTGCTCACCGAACACATTGACTTACTTGCAAGTCGAGACTATCGAACGCTCATGAAAAAGACTAAGCTGAAAGAGTCCGATTTAAAAGAAGTTATGACTCTAATACACAGCTTAAATCCAAAACCTGCGGCCAGTATCATCCGCGAAGAGTCTGAATATGTCATACCTGATGTCTCTGTGAAAAAAGTGAAAGGCCGATGGTTAGTTGAATTAAACCCTGATTCAATGCCGAAAATTAGAGTCAATGATCACTATGCGGCGATGTCTCGTTCAATGAAATCAAGCACTGATAGTCAATTTATTCGCTCGCATTTACAAGAAGCTAAATGGTTTATTAAAAGCTTAGAAAGCCGCAATGATACGTTAATGAAAGTAACTAATTGCATTGTGCAGCAACAACAGGCATTCTTTGAACATGGCCCTGAAGCAATGAAACCTATGGTGCTAAATGATGTGGCTGAAATGGTAGAGATGCATGAATCCACTATTTCACGTGTCACAACACAAAAATATATGCACACACCTAGGGGCATTTTTGAGTTGAAATATTTCTTCTCGAGCCATGTGAGTACCGAAAACGGAGGTGAATGCTCTTCCACAGCGATTAGAGCATTGATCAAAAAGCTCATTGCCGCCGAAAATACTGCTAAGCCATTAAGTGATAGCAAAATTGCGGATATATTGGCAGAGCAAGGAATCAAAGTGGCCCGACGTACGATAGCAAAATATCGGGAGTCGTTAGCCATTCCACCGTCGAATCAGCGTAAAAGCTTGATATAAGACGTAATACCAAAGAAGGAAAATGCTTATGCAACTAAATTTAACTGGTCGTCACGTAGAAGTAACTGAATCACTAAGAGACTATGTCAACACCAAGTTTGCGAAGCTAGAAAGGCACTTTGATCATATCAATAATGTGCATGTGATTTTAGATGTTGAAAAACTCGTACAAAAAGCCGAAGCGACCTTACACTTAAGCGGAGCAGAAGTATTTGCCTCTACCGAGCATCAAGATATGTATGCTGCTATTGATGGTTTGGTTGACAAGCTAGACAGACAAGTAATCAAACACAAAGAAAAGCTTACTCGACATTAACCATGAAACTTAGCTCAATAATCAACAAGGACTGCAGTAAAGCTGCGGTCCTTTTTAATAGCAAAAAACGTATTCTCGAATACGTTAGCGAACTTACACATGAACAGTTACCCCACCTAGAACAGCATGATGTTTTATCTGCGCTCATGTCACGAGAGAAGCTAGGCAGTACTGGAATTGGTAAAGGCATCGCTATTCCACATGGCAGAATGCAAGGTATCGAACAAGTTTTTGCGATGATATTAGTTAGTAAAAAATCGGTTCCATTCGATGCCATAGACAATCGTCCAGTCGATATTTTTGTTGCACTCATTGTACCTGAAGGTGATAATCAACAGCATCTGAAAACACTCGCTGCAATTGCTGAAAGCTTAAAAGATAAAGAGTTCTGTAAGCAATTGAGACATGCCAGCAATGATACCGAGCTCTATAGTATTATTAAGGCTCAAGATTAGTAAATAGGGGATAATTGTGGAATTAATCATTATTAGTGGTCGCTCTGGTTCTGGGAAGTCCGTTGCATTAAGAGTGTTAGAAGATTTAGGCTACTATTGTGTTGACAATATTCCGGTCAATTTACTTCCGTCTTTGGTTAGAAGCGTGTCTGAGAGCTATGACAAAATTGCAGTCAGTATTGATGTGCGTAACTTGCCAAAACAACAGCAAGAGTTCAACGATATTCTTGAGTATTTACCAGGGTTTGCTAATCCGATATTATTTTACTTGGACAGTGATGATCAAACATTGATCAAACGCTTTTCTGAAACTCGCAGGCTACACCCACTCTCTATAAATAACTTACCGTTAGATCTAGCCATTAAAGAAGAAAAGCAGCTATTGGATGTACTGATCACCAGTGCCGATGTATTTATTGATACAACCGACCTCAGTGTCCACCAGTTAGCTGAATCTATCCGTGAGCGGATTTTAGGTAAAAAAGATAAACAACTAATTATTACCTTTTTATCTTTTGGCTTTAAACACGGCATGCCAAAAGATGCTGATTATGTGTTTGATGCACGCTTCCTGCCTAACCCTCATTGGGAACCAGAACTAAAACCACTAACGGGCTTAGATCAACCCGTTCAAGAGTATTTAGCTGGGCATAGCATCGTACAAAAATTCACTTGGCAAATTCAAACTTTTGTACAAACGTGGTTACCTCATCTTGAACGTAATAACCGCAGTTATCTTACCATCGCTATCGGCTGTACAGGCGGGCAACATCGCTCTGTGTATTTAGCGCAAACAATTGGAGAAAGTTTTCAACGATCTCATCCAAATGTTCAGATCCGTCATCGTGAGCAAAACAATTAATACAATGTGTTATGAGGATACTTTCTTAATTCAGAATAAGTGTGGTCTGCATGCCAGAGCCGCAACAGTACTGGCACAACTGGCCATCAAGTTCGACGCAAAAATTACCTTATACCAAGATGATAGAGAAGCTGCTGGCGACAGTGTTTTGGCATTACTTTTGTTAGAAAGTAGCCAAGGGAAATACGTAAGGATCAAGTGCGAAGGGCCTGATGCTCAATCTGCCTTAAACGCGATTGGTACCTTGATAGAACAAAAATTTCACGAGCAAGAATAACTTTCCAAGCACAAGAAGTTAATATTATTACCTCTCTCTCACATGGCAACACACTCTAAAGTACGTTAAACTCTCAAGCCAAAGGCTGCGTACCTCTGCACCACTCAATTTCTTATTATATAGTATAAAATCACCTGGGTACGCGTAAAGATACTAACAAAACAACATAATTAGGACGCCTATGCCTGAAGCGCTTGAACAAGATTATACGCTACAACAACTCCAGCAAGTCACGCTTGCGCTTAATAGTGGACAATTTGTTCAAGTCAGGCGAATTTTAGCAGAAACAGCTCCATGTGATACGGCCCTATTACTTGAGTCTTCACCGCACAAAGTCCGTACCCAGCTTTGGAAGCTGGTCGACCCTGATATACAAGGTGACGTACTGGAAGAACTGTCTGAAGATGTGCGTCTTGGCATTATCGCAAAAATGGACCCTGAGCTTATTGCCGCCGCTACGGAAGATATGGGTGATGATGACTTAGGAGAAGTACTACGGGGCTTACCTGATACCATCTACCTCGACGTTGTCGGTAGTATGGACACACAAGATCGTGAACGTGCCACTCAAGCGCTATCGTATCAAGAACGCTCTGCTGGCGCACTGATGAACAGCGATACAGTCACAATCCGAGCTGATGTGTCATTAGATGTTGTATTACGCTACTTGCGGTTGAAAGGCGAGCTACCAGACGGCACTGATGATTTATATGTAGTAGATAAAGACAACTGCTTTATCGGTGCTATGCCATTGAGTACACTGTTAACCAACCCGCCGGATAAACTGGTTCATGACCTCATGGACGAAGATAAAGAATCGATCCCTATTTCAATGGATGAAACCGAAGTCGCACAACTATTTGAGCGTCATAATTGGATTTCTGCGGCGGTTGTCGATGATAATAACCACCTACTAGGGCGAATTACAATTGATGACATCGTCGATGTTATTCGAGAGGATGCGGAACATAGTCTTCTCAGTATGGCTGGTTTAGATGACGAAGAAGACACCTTTGCGCCTGTTTTACAAAGTAGTCGCCGCCGTTCGATTTGGTTAGGGATCAACCTATTAACCGCGCTTCTAGCTGCTTTTGTTGCAAGCTTTTTCGAGAATACACTCGATATTTTACCCGTTCTTGCGGTCCTAAACGGGATAGTTCCTAGCATGGGTGGAGTGGCTGGTAGCCAAACTCTAACACTTGTTATTCGAGGGATTGCTCTTGGCCATATTAATCAAACTAATCAACGGTTTATTCTCGGAAAAGAGTTAGCCATTGGCGCTTTAAATGGTTTGCTTTGGTCATTATTGATAGCTGGTGTTGTTGCACTATGGAAATGGGATTTCACACTCGGTGCTGTTATCGCCTTTGCGATGTTTATGAACTTACTTGCCGCTGGTATCGCTGGTGCGAGTATCCCAATAATTCTTAAAAGAATGAAAATAGACCCTGCTTTAGCGGGGAGCGTAGTACTTACAACCGTAACTGATATTGTCGGTATATTTGCTTTTCTAGGCACAGCGACTTGGTTTTTAACTTAAAACTCAAGGTTTAAAGGCACTAAATCGGCCTTTAAACCTTGTCCAACAGGCTTACTCCCCTGCCACCTGTATCGATTCAATAAGCACTGAGCCGGTTTGCACACTCCCTCGCACTTCTATATCGCCTCCTATTGCTTGAACACCTTTAAACATATCTTTTAGATTACCAGCGATGGTGATTTCACTTACGGGATATTGAATTTGACCATTTTCAACCCAAAAACCAGCTGCTCCACGTGAATAATCACCAGTCACCGTGTTAACTCCTTGACCCATTAATTCTGTTACCAATAAACCTGTACCCATTGTTTTTAACACAGCACATAAGTCATCATGTGTCCGTTGTACTAACCAATTATGGATCCCCCCCGCATGTCCTGTCGCCGTCATGCCTAACTTACGAGCCGCGTAGCTAGCCATTAAATAGGTCTGTAATTCACCACCATGAATAATATCGCGATCTTGAGTTATCACCCCTTCGCTATCAAAAGGGCTTGATGCTAACCCTTTTAATAAATGGGGGCGTTCCTTAATTGAAACACACGAATTAAAGATCTGAGTATGCAAACTGTCGAGCAAGAAGGTTGATTTTCGGTATAAAGCGCCACCGCCAATGGCTGACACTAAGTGCCCAAATAAGCTATTAGCAATGTCAGCGCGAAATACGACAGGCGTTTTCATTGTTTGTATTTTTCGGCTATTTAATTTAGCAAGCGTAGATTCAGCAGCTTCAATACCCACTGATTCTGCCACTTTTAACCCATTTTTCTCTCGAGAAATTGTATATGCAGAATCCCGCTGCATCTGCTCACCATCTTGTCCGATAACCATCGTACTTAATGTGTGACGAGTACGAGGAAAACCTGCCACCAACCCATGACTGTTACCATAAACTCGTAAACCTTGATGGCTAGCAAAACTTGCACCATCAGAATTGACTATGCGCTTATCAAATTCTAACGCTGCTTTTTCAGCGTCTAAGCAAAACTCTATACCTTCTTCTGGGGATACATCCCACGGGTGATACAAATCAAGATCTGGTGGTGACATTTCTAATAACGCTTTGTCTGCCACACCATTGCAAGGGTCGTCTGAGGTAAACTTGGCAATATCAACCGCTTTTTCTACTACTGAACGCAATGCTTTGGGACTCAAATCGGCAGTTGATGCACTCCCTTTATGATTACCAACATAAACACTGATCCCCAAGCCTCCATCTTGATTAAATTCAATCGTATCAACTTCGCCCATGCGAGTACTTACTGATAAACCGGAGGTACTTGACATTGCAGCTTCAGCAGCCGTCGCACCTAACTTTTTCGCATGTGTAAGGGCTTCTGACACAGCCTGCTTTACGTCATCAATTTGTTGATAAATGGGATCTTGTTGGGTTTTGCTCATGGGCATTTTCTCTGATAAGTTATTGCTTTATATTAATGCTAACACACATCACGATTATCGCCCCATTCAAGCAAAGCTTTTCCAACTTATAATTGGTATACTTAGCACAAATAGATTCCGACTAGTTTGAACCATGGCTAAGAAAAAGAAACCCGAAATTGAAGAAGAAATTATTTACGTTTCCAAAAGTGAACTGAAACGTGATGCCCAACAGTATCAGCAACTTGCTCTCGACTTAGCCAGCATGGCAAAAAAGCAACGTGATAAACTTCCCCTAACAGAAGACTTGCTGCAAGCAATGGTTGTCGCTGATAAGATTAGAGCGAAAAGTGAAGCTTATCGTAGACATATGAACTACATCACTAAAACGCTAAGAACGACTGAAAACATCGCAGAAATAGAAGCTGCGATTGATTTAATGCTGAATAAAAATAATCAAGCAGATGTGCTTCTCAATAAGATTGAACTTGTGAGAGACGAGTTAATCCAACAAGGTGACTCAAAAATTAACGAGCTACTCGTCGAATTCCCCAGTTTAGAACGCCAGAAAATGCGCCAACTCGTTCGTCAGGCCAAAAAAGAGTCCGATGCTGAAAAGCCAGCAAAAGGATTTAAAGAACTATTCCAATACTTAAAAGAAACCATGATGCCTTAGTTCGTATCTTTAAGCATAAAAAAACCAACCGATGCTGGTTTTTTTATGCTTAATATCAAACTAAATTACGCCGTTCCACCCACCGTAATTTCATCAATTTTTAAACTTGGCTGGCCAACCCCCACGGGGACACTTTGACCATCTTTACCACACACCCCAACACCTCTATCGAGTTGTAAGTCATTACCAACCATTGAAACTTTGTGCATCACATCAGGTCCGTTACCTATCAAGGTTGCACCTTTAATCGGTCGCGTTATTTTTCCATTCTCAATCAAATACGCTTCAGAGGCAGAAAATACAAATTTACCAGATGTAATATCAACTTGCCCACCGCCAAAATTAGACGCAAAGATTCCCTTTTTAACACTACTAATTATATCTGCTGGCGTATCCTCACCAGGTAACATATACGTGTTGGTCATTCTTGGCATTGGCAAATGTGCATAAGACTCCCTGCGTCCATTGCCCGTTGGCGCAACGCCCATTAAACGTGCATTCAGCTTATCTTGCATGTATCCCTTTAAGATACCTTTTTCAATTAAAACATTATATGCAGCAGGCGTTCCCTCATCGTCCACATTTAAAGATCCTCGACGGTCTGCGAGGGTACCATCATCTACAACAGTACACAGTTCTGAAGCCACCTGTTGACCTACTTTGCCACTAAATGCAGATGCCTCTTTTCGGTTAAAGTCGCCCTCTAAGCCATGCCCAACGGCTTCATGTAATAATACTCCTGGCCAGCCAGCACCCAATACCACTGGCATAGCACCTGCTGGTGCATCTACAGCCTCCAAGTTAACACGCGCCATACGCACCGCTTCTTCTGCATACTCTAGCCAACGTGGCTTCCCGTCCACTAACTCTTTAAAATAACCGTAGTCTAATCGAGCTCCACCACCGGCACCACCACGTTCTCGACGACCATTTTTTTCCAGTAATACAGAACAATTAAGTCGAATCAATGGACGAATGTCGGTTGCAAAAGTTCCATCACTCGCTGCTATAAGTACTTCTTCATATACCGCTGAAATTGAACTAACAACTTGCTGGGCATCAGGGGCTATATCTCTAATATGTGCTTCAATTTCACGTAACAGTGCAACTTTATCAGCATCCGCCATCTTAGTGATTGGCTGTACAGCTGCAAATTGCTGCTTTACGGCTATATCGCTAAATACTTGAACTTTTTTAGATTCACCCGATTGTGCAATGCTGCGTGCGGCCATTGCAGCTTTACTTAAAGCATCAAAGTTAATCGCATCTGAATATGAGAAACCCGTTTTCTCTCCTGATAATGCCCTAACTCCCACGCCCCTCTCAATGTTATAGCTACCGTCTTTAACGATGCCATCTTCTAAGACCCAAGTTTCGTTATAACTCGATTGAAAATATAAGTCTGCATAATCCACTTGATGTTGGTGAATGTAATTTAGCGTTTGTTCAAGCTGCTCTCTGGTCAATTGACTATCAGCTAACAAATGTTGTTCAACATTATTCATAAAATTCACTCTTAAATCGATTATGTGCCAATACTGGCATTTTAGTTCTGATTTGCATGAGTTCTACCAAATCAATATCAGATTGGATCACTTTAGGTGCTTTTCCTGCATCGGCAAGTACCGTACCCCATGGTGATAATATTAGGCTATGTCCGAAGGTTTTGCGGCCATTTTCGTGTACCCCTGTTTGCGCAGCAGCAATAACATAACACTGAGTTTCAATTGCACGAGCTTGTAATAATGGTTGCCAATGCGCAACTCCTGTTACCACTGTGAATGCACTTGGGACCAATAAAAGCTGCGCTCCTTGCTCCACCATCATATGGTAAAGACCGGCAAAGCGCACATCATAACATACACTTAAGCCTATTTTTCCAAACGGGCTATCAACCACAACAACATCTCGACCTGCCACTGTGTGTGTTGATTCTCTATACCCTGTCGAACCATCATCAACGTCTACATCAAATAAATGTATTTTATTGTACTGGGCTACAATATTTCCCTTATCGTTCAGCAATATACTTGCAGCATAATACTGTCCATATTTATAAGGTAACGCGATTGTGCCAGCTGCAAGCCAAATTCCGTAATGTTGGCAAAGCAATTTAAGTTTTTCAATCCATTGCCAATTAGACTCACTCAATGCCAAAGTATCACTGCTTGTATGACTAAATGCCAGCCAACTTTCAGGCAAACACACCAATGTTGGAGAAGATATTTCGAGTAATTCTAATTGCTTTGATAGATAAGCAAAATTCACTTCGGGATCGACACTCGAGCACATTTGTATTGCCACAACTTGCGGAACCGTTCGCATTTTATACGCCTTTCTCTGAACGGTTGATAAAAAGCACTTTATCAACCTCTTTGCGTTGCAATACTGCTGCGTCGCTTTGCGATGATTGAGGAGGCGTATTTTGGGCTGCCTGGGGCAATTCCACTTCTCGGCTTTTTCGATTAATCTCAGTAACCACGGGCTCATCCATTGTCCCTGTTACCTTAAATTTAATTTCAGAAATGACCCGTGCCGAATGAATCACTTTATCTAGTGCCAGCGCAGCCAACCCTGTGACAGGGTTCACCATCCAAGCAACTATGACGGGCAAACTTGATGTAACTTGTGGTGCTACGGCGAGATCATAATTAATTTCTTGCGTATTTAAGTTTGCATACCCTTGAATACTCAAATCTGCAGGCACACCATCCATCCTGGTATCTTTGGTATATGCAATCCCTTGTTCTAATTGTACTGTTCCCTGCATTTTATTGTAGAAAAAGCCTTTCGAAAATACATCTCTAAAATCTAATTTTAACTTACGTACCAATGAGTCTAAGCTCAATAAAGAAAAAACCCGAGCACCTTGATCACTTATTTCAGTCAAGTGTCCATCACCGAGCTCCCAGTTTATTTCTCCGCCTAAACTAGCAGTATGTAAATCAAACGGTGCTCCCGACCAATGCAGTTGATAGCCGATATTCGCTTTTGAATCCTTTATGGTTGACGTTAAGTCAAACTCATCAAATAGCTCACCAATATCTTTACTATTCATGATCCCATCAACACGGGTAATGCCATCGAACCATTGCCCTTGACCTCGTAATACATGATCTCCTTTATCAATAACCAACTCTGGTACAACTAGTTTATTGCCGTCACCAAATAACGAGATTGAAACAGCATCCAGTTGATAATTATCAATTCGGCAATCTGAACAGTTAAAAGCAATAGCTGGTAAACGCGCTAACCAACTCAGGTCTTCGGGAGGGTTAGATAGCAAAATCTCAGTTTGATCTTCTGTTTGTTTATTTTTAGGTAAGTTCAACCTAAGATAATCTGTATCAATAGCAATTGGACGACTTGAACCTCCTGACGGCAACAGTACTTGGGCACGTAATTCTTTTGCATTGAGACGCATTGTCATCCCATCGATACTCGGCTCTAAGCGCATTTCGAAATCATTAAACGAAACGCCCTCCATATCAACTTTGCCTATTTCAGCCCTAATTGCACTTAATGGAGGTAATAATGGAGTTTGGCTCGCTGGCTTATCCCTTAAGTCAATCAAACGATCAATGAACGGGATCCAAGGTTTAAGCAATAATTCAGGTTGAGTTATTGATACTCTAAAATCTTGCTGCGCCAGTCCCTTATCATGCGCTCCTGAAATGATATGCGCATTACTCAAGGCACCTGTTTCATTATCCAAAATTGCGTTGAAAAATAAAGAATTATCAATATTTGCAGTAATTAAATTTGATATATCATCGCCTTGAACTATGCCTTTTAATGGCCTAACGCTGCCTATTTCTTTTCGATACGGTAACGGAAAGTTACTCGTCATACCGACTAAATCTGATGAAAACACCGCCGTGTAGTTAAATGATTGCTCATTAAAAACTAAACTAATATCTGTCATTAAATCGGTTTCACCTAATAGATAACCATCGAGTAAACCTTCACTATAGGGTAACAACTTGTCGCTTTGCGCTAACAAGCTGGTCGAGATATCAACTTGGTATCTTGTCTCATTACCATCGCCACTAACACTAAATTCTAACGGCATACCCAGCCAAGTCGCTGTCGCATCTGAAATAGAAATCACATCATCAGAAAACTTTAAAACTGTATTAACGTGTTCAAGTTGCAGCCCAGGTTTTGACAAATAAATTGGCAGATCACGCAACGTGACCTCCCCTGATGCCAGTACATTTAAATCATGTAAATCAATTTTTAGTCCAATATTACCTGTCACCCCCCCGTGTCCTTGGACGATATTCAATACTTCAACTAATGGATCTTTCAATGGTGTTGCAGTAAAAAAAGTCTGTAACGTTTGCGCAGCTGTCGTATGGTTGATATCAACCATAAGTTCATTTGCTTCATCTAAGTTGGCAATACTCACCACAACCGAATTATCAATCTGCTGATTGATTAACTGCCCCGTATGGGCATAAATATCCATTCTCTCATTAGCAAAATGCAATGTAACATCTGCATTTTTTATTGCTGGCCACTGTGGCGCAAATGCAAATTCGGCATTATCAATCTTGGAAACCACATCAAATTGACCTTGACCATTACTAAAAGGGAAATCCGTTAATCGCCCAGAAAATAGCACTTGAGACTCACGATGAAATCCACCCAAAATAGCATCATTCAAGTACTTTATTAAACTCTGCTTCATCAGCGTCTGAGGAAAGTAATGACCAGCCACTTCAGCACTGCCGCCGAGCACCTCAACATATAAATCCAATTCAGGCTGCTCAGTAAGATTTAAATGCATTTCTCCTGCAATGGTTAAGTCATCATTATCAAACCATAATGAATCACTCAGTATATGCCAATTGTTATTGTCTTTAAAAAACTGCAACTCCAGATTGAGTTGGTTGTAACTCAAAGACTTATCAAATAGACCTGAGGTCTGAAATTGTGCATTTTCAGAAAATATCGAAACGGCGCCTTTATCTTGGTTAACGGTTAACTCAAGTCGTATGTTATCAGCACCGGGAATCCCCCCAACTTGCCGCCAAGCAATATCTCGTCCACCTAGCCATAATGCAAAATTTTGCTCTGTATTTGACTCAAACCTTCCCTCAACCATACCATGAGGCTTATGCCTAGCAATTCGCTCAGTGAAGTCAAAATTAGTGAGAGCACCTAAATCAGATAAAAGCTCTAAGCTGACGTTAGTAAACCAAACTTGTTGTTGCTTAGCGTTAAATTCACCTTGAATTTGAGTCTTCAAGTACGGCTCATCATTATAAAGCAATTGTAATGGCGTGGTATTTAGCTCCCAAGCCAATGCTTGCTTAGAGGGTGCCAACAACACTTGCCCTGACGCTAACTCAATCCGTTCACTTTGCCCGTTATCTAACCATTTGATGTAACTTGGTAGCCAGTTAACATGTACATCGTCAAGCTCACCTTCTTTCATCGAGAGCCATAGTTCACCATTGAGTTCTGTATGGATCCCTACCTTGGCTTTATTTAAATATTGCGTAAGCCAATCAGTTACATCCACTTTTGAAGCACGCAAGTAAACTTGTCCACTTAATTCTCTCAGTCTCTCACCGGTAAAAGACAGCCTTGCTGAGTAATGGCCTTGTGAAAAACCAGGAATACTTACTTCCCCCACACCTTGATGGGCTGTGGGACTATTTTGCCACGTAATATCTTCAAGCAATAATGTGTGCCTAAGCCCTAAGTCAGTGACTAAATTCAATTGGCTTTTTTGAATTGAAAAGTGTCCAGTTTCACCTAAGAATAAACTTTCAATTAATGATTGTTGTTCAAACTCACTATCGTCATTTGATTTTAACTTATTGAGCTCTTGTAAGTTCACATCGGCAACAAAGCCATTAAGTACGAAGTAATCTGAACGCAATTGCCAGTTTTTAAGTGACTCGACCACATTCAGTTGCAAACTGGTCTTTGCAATACTTAAAGCAATCGGTGCATTTTGATTATCTTCAAACGTAAGGTTTTCGAGCACCAGTGCAGGGCCAGTACCTTGCCAGCTAGCGCTAATAGCACCAATGGCTAAGTCAACACCAAATTGTTTATTAATGAGTGTTTCAATGTCATGTTTATAATCATTTGCGTACGGTAAAGTATATTTTAATAGCGATACCAACACAGCCATAACGACCAGTGCTACAGCAAATATTTGCCACACTTTTCTGAAACAAAAAAAGCAAATCTTTTTAGCTTGCATTTAACCCCGTGCCGCCTTACATCATGACAACATCAAATTGTTCTTGACTGTATAAACTCTCTATTTGAATACTGACTGGTTTTCCAATGAATAGTTCCAATTCAGCCAAGTTATGATACTCATCGTTTGTCAGTGCTTCACTCACAGCGGGTGAAGCATATACCATGAATTTATCTGAATCATATGCTCTATTTACCCGAACAATTTCACGCAAGATCTCATAACAAACCGTTTCAACTGTTTTTAATGATCCTCTACCAGAGCATGCTGGACACACCCCACACAGAATATGCTCTAAACTTTCACGCGTACGTTTACGTGTCATTTCAACTAGGCCAAGTGCTGACAATCCATTTATATTTGCCTTTGCTCGATCTTTTGCGAGTGCCGTTTCCAAAGAATGCAAAACTCGACGTTTATGCTCGTCTGATATCATATCTATAAAGTCGATAATAATAATGCCGCCCAGATTTCTTAACCTAAGCTGACGAGCGATCGCGGAGGTAGCTTCAACATTTGTGTTAAAAATGGTTTCTTCTAAATTCCTATGTCCTACAAAGGCTCCGGTATTCACATCAACCGTCGTCATTGCCTCAGTTTGATCAATGATCAAATAACCACCTGACTTCAAATCAACTTTTCGATGCAAAGCCTTTTGAATCTCACTTTCGACATCAAACAGATCAAAGATTGGCCGCTCACCAGGATAATATTCAAGCACTTGTGCAAGCAGTGGGACAAATTCTTCGGTAAATTCTTTTAGCTCTTGATAAGTCAGCTTAGAATCAACACGAATACGCTCCATGTCTTCACCAACATAATCCCGTAGCGTTCGAAAAGCGAGTGTCAAATCTTCATGTAGAATACTGGCTTTACTAGCTTTTTTTCTTCGACTCACTATTTTTTGCCACAGTTTTTTTAGAAACTGTGCATCATGTTGTAATTCCGCTTCAGTAGCACCTTCTGCCGCGGTGCGAACAATAAAACCACCATTTTCATCATTATAGTGCGAGACAATCTTTTTTAATCGACTGCGTTCTTCTTCTGTTTCTATTCGCTGACTCACGCCTACATGAGTCGCATCTGGCATAAAGACCAAATAACGAGAAGGAATTGTTATATCTGTTGTTAATCTCGCTCCTTTGGTGCCGAGTGGGTCTTTCACCACTTGTACCATAATAAATTGGCCTTGCTTAACCAACTCTCGTATATCTTGAACTTTTTTTACTGGCTGATCATCCACCCCTTCTTCAAAAGAAGCACTATTGACGATATCTGAAGCATGTAAAAATGCTGCTTTTTCCAAACCAATATCCACAAATGCAGCTTGCATACCCGGTAAAACGCGGCTTACTTTGCCAAAATAAATATTACCAACAATACCTAAATTGCCTATACGCTCAACTTGAACTTCTTGGAGAACACCATTTTCAATTAGTGCAACACGACTCTCACTCGGCGTAACATTAATCAGTAATTCACTACTCATGTTATCTCCACTACAAATTGTTGGACTAATGCCTCGGTCTCATATAAAGGTAAGCCGACAACGGCAAAATAGCTACCTGATATATTGGTTACAAAACGCCCACCTAGACCTTGAATACCATAACCACCCGCTTTATCTTGAGGCTCATTACTTAACCAATAATCACTCATTTCCAATTCACTTAGTGTTTTAAAGGTTACATCTGTACTCACAACTGAGCTAATCACCCGCTCCTCTGTTGCCAATGCAATAGCGGTCAATACTTGGTGTGTACGGCCAGATAAACGCTGCATTGTCGCCATAAAGTTATCTTTATCAATAGGCTTGCCCAGTGCATCACCATCGATGACAACAACCGTGTCACTACCTAAAACTGGCCGATCAATATACCCCATAGCGACGCCCGATTGGGCTTTTAGTATTGCCAGTCGTTCGACATATTCTAACGCTGATTCATATGGCAACTGCGTTTCATCTGCATCAACACTAAACTGTTCAAATTCATAGCCCAATTGAGTAAGTAATTGCTTTCGTCTTGCTGAAGCTGACGCTAAATATAAAGGGATCATTAACGAATCCTAAATTGGCGTCGATATTTACGGAGCAGTAAAAAAATCCAGGGCCAACATAACATGCCCGTAAAGGCTGGCCATAAATAGTGTGGACTGAAATAAATATCGAGCAGAAAGTGATTTAGCCAAAACTGCAATAAATGATATAAGGTCAAAAACAACCCGATCAAAACTGCTTGTTGCCAAATTGAGAAATTGCGGATTTTTTGGAAATTACTCACGGTAATATAAATACATACAGAATATGTTAAAGAATTTACGCCCAGTGGTGAACCCATAGCCAAATCTATAACTAAACCCGTTATCCAGGCCCAGCCTATATTGACGCGATGTGGCACCGCAAGAGACCAATACATCAATACTAATAATACCCAATCAGGTCGAAACGGTTCAGCCGAAATTGGTAATGGCATTAATGCCATTACCAAAGCAAAAAAGATACTTAAAGCAACTAAAAAATAACTACGTTTAATCATTACTTAATGTCTCTTGTGCTGACTTTCCTAATACAACCAATAAACGAATTCGATCTAGCTGTGCCACTGGTTCCGCATACACTTGTGCAAACGGCAAACCTTCATCTCTATTGATATTTGTCACCACAGCAACAGGGTACCCTTCAGGAAAAACCCCTCCAAGTCCCGAGGTAACCAATACATCTCCGATACGTACATCTAAACTATGTGGTACATGAGATAATTTGAGGCTATTTATTTTACCAATACCTTCAATCACCGTCCGCACGTCATTACGCAAAATTCGCACTGGGGTTGCATGAGTGATATCTGTCATCAACAGTACTCTAGAGGTCGTTGTACCAACTTGTGCAAGCTGACCCACCACTCCCATCTCATCAATAACAGCTTGGCCTTCCGTAATACCATCAATTGTTCCCCTGTTAACCACCACTTGATGGCTATAAGGGTTTGAATGTACTGAGAGAACCTGAGCGATAAGCCGAGTATTACTCTGACGAGCTGATGCATTCAATAAGGCTCGAAGTTCTTGATTTTCTTTTTTCAGAAATGCCAGCTGTTGAAGTTGCTCGCTTTGTAACAGCTGCTTTTCTTTCAAGAGATTATTTTCTTGCCTGAGTTGATCCCGTGTGTGCAAGCTTTTAGCACCAATATCAAAAATCTCATAGGGAACATTTGCGAAATACAATAACGGACTCACTAAAGTGTGTAAGCTCGTTCTCACGAGTGTGCCACCTTGAGTATAACGATCCCCAAAGATTAATAGCACACTCAGCACAACTGCGACAGACAGTCGCAGTTGTAATGAAATAGTACGCCCAAAGAGTAAATTCATTAGTCGTAGCTAAATACGTCACCACCATGCATATCTATCATTTCTAGTGCTTTACCACCCCCTCTAGCAACACAAGTCAGAGGATCATCAGCAACAACAACAGGTATGCCTGTTTCTTCCATAAGTAGGCGATCAAGATCTTTAAGTAACGCACCACCTCCAGTTAATACCATTCCATGAGCAGAAATATCTGACGCCAGTTCTGGTGGAGATTGTTCAAGCGCAACCATAACAGCGCTCACAATCCCCATTAAAGGTTCTTGCAAAGCCTCTAATATTTCATGAGAATTTAAAGTAAATGAGCGTGGCACTCCTTCAGCAAGATTACGACCCCGAACTTCAAGTTCAATCGGCTCTTCACTTTTAAATGCAGATCCTATTTCATGTTTTATATGTTCAGCAGTCGCTTCACCAATTAAGCTCCCGAAGTTACGACGAACATAGTTAATAATACCTTCATCAAACTTATCGCCACCAATGCGAACTGATGATGAATAAACCACACCATTTAAAGAAATGATAGCAACCTCGGTCGTACCTCCACCAATATCAACAACCATTGATCCTGTTGCTTCTGAGACGGGAAGACCTGCACCAATTGCCGCAGCCATTGGCTCTTCAATTAAATAAACTTCACGTGCCCCAGCCCCCATTGCAGATTCACGAATGGCACGTTTTTCCACTTGTGTTGCTCCGCATGGAACACAAATCAATACTCTCGGACTCGGACGCATAAAGTTATTGTTATGCACCTGTTTAATAAAGTGCTGCAGCATTTTTTCAGTAACATAGAAATCAGCAATGACACCATCTTTCATAGGCCTAATTGCTTTAATATTACCAGGTGTTCTACCTAACATTTGTTTCGCGGCGGTACCTACCGATGCAACACTTTTAGGACCACCAGCACGTTCTTGGCGTATCGCGACAACGGAAGGTTCATTCAATACAATGCCTTCCTCTTTTACATATATCAAAGTATTGGCCGTACCTAAATCAATAGATAGGTCATTAGAAAATAATCCACGTAATTTTTTAAACATGAGGCTGGGTAACCTTACAGAAATACTTTTAAGTCAAGTGGCAAACAATTCTGCCACCCATCGTAATTGTTATTTATCGCTCTCGAACTAATCGAAAACCAATATAATTTGCTCTAAAGTCAGCAGCAAGTGCTAACCGAGTCGACACTCGAGCCAAGCTAGGTGCAAAGTTCCAAGCACCACCTCTGACCGTGACATCATCTTGTGACGCGCGCTTTTGAGTCCATTCCCACACATTCCCAACAGTGTCATACAAACCATAGTTGTTTGGTGGAAACTCACCAACAGGGGCTGCACTCTTATTCGAGTACTCACTACCACACCAACCACAATTTGCTAAATTTTTACCAATTTCATTGCCCCATGGGTATTCTGATGCTGTACTTGCTCTCGCTGCATACTCCCACTCAACTTCATTGGGCAAGCGAAACTGTTGTCCTTTTTCTCCCGATAACCAATTCGCATACGCTTTTGCATCTTCATACGAAACGCATACCACAGGGAAGTTATCTGCTTGTTTAAAGCCTGGGTTATTCCAGTTGTAATCAAGTTCCCATATTGGCTCACCATTTTTATAATAAGCACAACCTTTGCCTTTTTCAGCTTCAGTTTGGTAACCCGTACTGGTGATGAACGACCTAAATTGTGCAACGGTGACTTCCGTATTTTGCATAGCATATGAATTGCTCAGCACCTTCTCAACTACAGGTCTCTCATTTGCCAAACCATTACCAGTCAAATCTCCCATCTTAAAAGTACCTGCTGGAATAATCACAATTCCATTGTTACTTGCTGATGTAACTGTCGACGTGGCTAATTTGATAGGTTTGGTATTTTGCTCACTTTTCGGTGTCGGTGCAGCAATCGACTCAGGCTTTTTTGATAGCCGAGCATTTATCGTTTGCGCTTTGCGAATATTAACTTGCGCTTTATATGGCTGATATCCTAACTTTCTGACTTCAATATCGTGAATGCCCTTAGGGACTTTTACGGTTAACTTTGTTGAACCATAGCTCACACCATTTATAAAAACTTCATCGTCATATACATTTGAGCGTAACGTAACCGAAACTGAGTTAACTTCAGGAGATGGTGTTGATTTCGTATTTGCAACTCGAGGTGTATTGACCTCTATAATAGGCTGTTGTTGAACCTTAGCAACTTCAACTTGCCCTATGTTATCTGTTGAATCTTTAAACGTTAACTGCGTGTCACTAAATGTTGTGGGATAGCTTGCTTGATATCCCATAGACAATGGGGTGCCATATTCAGAACAAAAACGATTATCTAAATTTAACAGGCTACAAAGACGACTATTATTCATGTCTCCACGCATGGTCACACTTAGATTAACACTATAATTCCCCTGCCCACTAAAGGCACTACCTACCACATGGCTATTTACCACTTGGACCTGTGCCCCCGCAATATTGCGTTTTGGTTCAACAATGCGTTGTTCTGTCAAATTAGCAAACACCTGATCAATAAAGCGCTTAGTTGCTTTTTGTAGTCCGAGCTGTTGCCCACGTTGCTCGCACGCTGCCAATGTCTCAGTACGCTTACAATTAATGGTATGTTCTACCTCTAGTGTACCTTCACGCGTAAATTCATTTCGCAACCGCTCAACTCGCGCCGTGCTTAACTGGTCTTTCAAGCTTTCGAGTGTATTGACTAATGTGTGCTTAGTAATTCTGATTTGTTCGATATCTTTACGATGTGATGCAATCGCCGCCAACTGCATCGAAATATCATCTTTATTCTGCTTATGTGTTGCCACAGCTTGTTGATAACGAGTTTGCGCGGCTGTGATGTCAATTGAAGGATCATCAATTAAGCGTCTGTACAATTCATTCATTGCATCTAACGCCTGGTTTTTTTCTTTGTCTAACTCAGATGAACGTGTACGCAACAAAGCTAACTGTGACTGTAACCGAGCTTCTTCACTAATATGCTTATCTAATATTTGCGTATAGTTATCTAACTCAGTTTGCTTTACAGCTAACTCTGACTCAACGGCATTAACGGTAGCTGTATCCTGCGCAAAAACACCGGCAGCCATCAAAGTGGCAGTGACAAAAAAAGATAAAGGAGCAATTCGCATATATTCCATTCCCAAAAGCGGCAATTATTTGGTCGTTGTTATTTTTTATAATTAAGGCTTTATGCTATGTACTTACAAGGTAAAACACAAGCTTTGAGCAATTAATATCTCAGTTTACCCCTATTGCCTAGTTCGTTGCCAGTATTCTATTGAGATTTTCATTCTATATAGGAGGTTTGTTACACTTATCACACTTAAAATCAGAGATATGTCTATGCGCCCTCTTCAATTTGATTGGCCTGAGTCACCAATACAGCAGGTAACCTCACCCATCATACAAAAACAGCAGATCACATTAAACATTAAACGTGATGACTTGTTACACCCAACAATTAGTGGCAACAAATGGCGCAAACTTAAATACAACCTAAAAGAAATGCAAAAAAACAATAAAAACGCATTTTTAACGTTTTCAGGACCATTTTCTAATCATCTATATGCCGCAGGAATGGCTGCTAGACTATATAACATTCAAGGGAATATTATTATCCGAGGACCCAATATTGATGAATTAAACCCAACTATCAAAATGGCTCGAGCCTGTAAATTGCATTTATATCCGGTAAATAGACTCACGTATCGGCAACGTAATGAACCCGCCTATCAAAACGAATTACGTAATACATTCCCGCATTGTCACTTAATCCCAGAAGGTGGGAGTAATCATGCCGCACTTGAGGGGGTCAAAGAGCTCGCAGGTAGTCTCAATAATACAGATTATATTGTCTGTGCTACAGGCAGTGGTGGAACTCTTGCCGGACTCATTAGTGGTACTCCTGAAAGCACACACCTAATCGGAGTCGCTGTTTTAAAAAACGCCGAATACCTTCGACAAGACATCATTAAGTTAAATCCCAACGCTGCCATTCAACATAATTGGCAATTATTATGTGATCATCACGATGGTGGCTATGGTAAGTTCTCCAAAACGCTATGGTTCTTTTGTAAAAAGATGAAACACGTATATAACCTTCCATTGGAGCCTATTTACACAGGAAAAGCATTTTACGCACTATGGAACCTCATTGAACAAGGATATTTCCCTGCCCATAGTCATATCACATTTATACACACTGGCGGACTACAAGGTCTAGACGGGCTCAGGTATCGAGATATGATCTAAACTGACAATAAAGCATTAACTCACAGAATAAAAATCACGAGTTACCTCTCATTTTAGTATCCGACTAATTCAATTTGTTGAAGTAATTCAGCAAAATAATACCCCTGAGCACCTTGTACACCTAGCTGCTGAAGGCAATTAAGCTCGGCTTGGGTCTCAACGCCCACGGCATAAACAGGTATGCCAACCCTTTCGGCTTGTCGTACTATTTGACGAACACTACGTTGCTGCAATTGATTTGTATCAATATGGTGCACCACTTCAAAAGACAATTTTATGGCTTCCATCGCAGGTATTGCACGCAGTGTTTTACCAGGTAAAACATCGGTTACATGATCCAGCAACACACCTGTTCCCAGTTTTGATAACTGGCTAAAAGCAGATAATAACGCGCGGTGATGATGATAATAGTCATAAGCTGACACTTCGAACTGTACTCGAGAAGCTACGCCACTGTCTGTGATTTTTTTTACTAGCCAACTAACAAATGTTTCATCACACCAGTTGATATAGTGTAAGTTAATACTTACCTTTGTTTTATTGGCTTCTTTCTGTAACACTTTCAACGTATGCGTCACGATAGTCTTATCTAAGGTGTTAATATGCTCACTACTGTGAATTTGTGGAATAAACTGTTTAGCTGAAATTAAACCCAGTTGACTGTGTCTTACTCTAAGCAATGCTTCACTTTGTTTAATATCTTGTTGCTTGAAACAAAACAAAGGCTGAAAAAATAAAACAAACTGCCCTTTATGGATATACGCTATAAAATCATCTTCACTACTTTGCATGGTCGTTGCATGTGTTTTGTTTAACGGTACCATATGCACATGCTGCCACACATTGTTCACAGCAACAGCGAGCGCTGAACGGGCTAACTGGTATACCTGCGTTTGATCTGCTCTTGCTTGATAATAACAGGCACCGATTTTAACCGTTTTACGAGACAAATCTGGACGCATAATTAAAAGCGCCTGAAAAACAACTTCATGTAATCGCTTCTCAATTTGGCTTACATCACCAAAAGGAATGCGCTCAAATGTCACAGCGAGCGCTCCCGAATTAAGGTACTTCACCGAACACTTAGTATAATTAGAAAAATGCTTTGCTAAAATAACGGAAAAGTGCTGCTGAGCGTCTATTTTTGAATCAATGACATACCGCCATTTAACTAACGCAAACACATTAAAAAGTGAGTCGTCCGACTTTCTTGGCTCAATTGCAGCGGGCAGTGCCACACTACTCGAAGTACTCATTTGCCTATTTTGCGAATAGAAGGTTTTTGGCCTCACTCGATAAACTAGCCACCAACGATAACAGAAAACTAAAAAACCAATAAATAACACATTAAAAAAGAGTAACACAGCTGCGTACTGCTCGATTATGGTGGGGTGTGATAAGGTTAATTTCAGTCCGTCAAATACAAATACTTCATGTTCTAATGATCCGCCAACTTCCTCTGATAAGACCGAATCAAAACCATATTGCTGTGCAATTTCTGAAATTTGCTCATTTGTTCTATGCTGTGTCGCTAATTGATGTACCTCTTTTACAATCTCAACCCCCTTTTGATGTGTTTTCAAGTGTAATAAATGAACCAATAAAGCATTCAATATCAAAATAGTTGCAACCGAAAATGCGACAACATACAGCCGTACAACGCGGGAGTTTAACTGCTCTATAAATTGCTTCATTGCATCGCTTAACTTCGCTTTCAGTAGCTTAAGTGTTGTCTAGAAGTATATAAAACTCAAGGTTAGGCTCGATAAAAAGCACAACCCTATAATGTCTAATTAATGACAGGAAAACCCCGATTCACCACATGATATATGTAACGTAACTAAGAATTGAAGGCCTCTTTTGATATTTGTTCAATGTCCAATACGAACACGTTTTACATCTGCGACTTACCATCAGGATCAGTAACCCTCATATAACAACAATTTCCTTAAACATAATCCCTCGACTACACAGTAATTATTGATAAGGGTGTACATTGGATATAATATAAACACAAACTTTTAACAGTTGTACCTCATATGGAATATGTTCGCACATGGCTACGTTAACCACGGACCTAGATATCAAAACAACTTTTCGTTCAGACTATTACAAACTACTTAATAAAATTGGTGAAGGAGGATTTGGGCTCGTTTATAAGGCAAAGCAAGTAAGTACAGGGCAAATTGTCGCAATAAAATTTCTCTCACTGCCACATGAACTGGTTCAAGATAAAAGGCGTCGCTATATCGAGCGCTTTCACCGGGAAGTTGATTTAATTGGCCGCTTGAATCACCCCAATATCGTGCAATTAATCGATAAAGGTCAACAACAAGATTCTCTACTTTACGCCGTGTATGAATACATTGATGGGCAATCACTTCGCGACAAATTAATTAACTCAGGTCCTTTTGAACCCTCAGACGCTGCACATATCATGGCGAGTGTATTAGATGCCCTTGCCCATGCACATGACAAAGGTGTTATTCATAGAGACATAAAACCAGCAAACATAATGCTCTACCGTGTAGGTGCAAATACACACGTTAAAGTACTTGATTTTGGCATTGGGGCATTAAGACACGAAGCTCGTCAGCTTGATTACAAAAGTATTACATTGACGCAAGAAACCTTGGGTACTCCATCTTATAGCGCACCAGAGCAGCTCAGAGGAGAACCTCCAATACCTCAAACTGACATTTATGTTTGGGGACTTGTGTTTTTAGAGTGCCTTACTGGCCAACCTGCCATTTCAGGTAGTAGCTTAGCTGCTATTTTTCATCAACAGTTAAGTCCCTCCAATGTACCTTTAGGGCTTTTAGCGGGCCATGAGTCCGCAAATCTATTGCGTCGTGTATTAAGCAAGAAATCCCAAGAACGCCCAGCAAGTACAACCGAACTTTATCACCATTTTAAAAAGCTGAATTTCTCTAATTTAGTTGGCTCTCTTTCTTTTCAAACCAACCGTGATAATAGAGGAATTGTACAATCTAACGATGACGATGAAACGCAATACTACGATGCTCGCTTATCATATACTCGATTAACTGAGCGAAAACAAGTCTCTGTGCTTTGTGTCATTATTAGCACGGTTCAAGAAGCTACAATCGGCAATGAAGAACAAGACATTCTTGACACGCTCCATGCTGATCAAATGCAGCAATGTATCGATATTGCTGTGAGGTATGGTGCCTACCATGTTGGAAACTTAGGCGATACATTACTGTTCTATTTTGGCTACCCGCAAGTCACCGACAATGATAGTCGTTTATGTAGTCGCACAGCTCTTGAAATTGCCAGCAATTTACATAAAAAAAATGCGTTACTCAAAAAAACACAAGGTGTGACATGTTATGCCCATATGGGCATACAAGTAGGGATGATGGTGAGCCTAGCGAATAACATGCCGGAAGGAAAAACCGCACATGAAGCGATGAACCTGTGTCGACAAGCCCCGCCAAATCAAATTCTTTGCTCTGAAAACGTAAAACATTTGCTAGATGGCTATTTACATTTTGATATGTGCAATCAAGTAAATCTTACTCATAGTCAAAATGACCCAATATTCATTTTACATGGAGAGCGTCAATTAGAGGCTTTTGGGTTTCTTAGAGGCACCAGAAAAAATTCCATTTTTGTTGGTCGCCAGCCTGAACTGAGAACATTACACACCCTACTTACTAGTCAATTAAACCCCGACCGACCTAGGTGTGTACATATTCAAGGTGAAGCAGGTATTGGCAAATCACGTCTAGTTTTTGAGCTGCGCACTCAGAGTAAAGCGTTGCGTCACCTAGTTGCACAATGTTTACCGGAATATAGAAACAATGCGCTGTTCCCTATCATCACGTTGTTAAAATTTAAATATTCGCTTGATGCCCTCACTGATACCCAAGCATTAGGTGTCCTCAAACAGGCAATACAAAGAACATTTTTGACTCAAGAAAAGCAAGAACAAGGGCTGTTAATTTTATCCGCGTGGTTAAATCTTCCATTGCCAGAGCATAATAACGCCTCGAGTTTATCTCCAGAAATACAAAAACAAAGACTATTCGATATTTTAGTGCACCTGTTATGCCAGCCCTCTGAGCTTTACCACAATGGAGCAGCCGTTGTCAGGCATTTGTTTATTTTTGAAGATATGCACTGGGCAGATCCAACCAGCCAGGAATTCATTGGGTACTTTGTTTCAACCAGTGTATTTCGAGAAGGTGCTCACAGCTGGCTAACAACTTCAAGAGAGTCTCAGCCTGCGTCAGTTGACCCTCATTTATTCACTCAGCTATGTGTGCCAAAGCTAAACAAAGAAGATACAACTTCTTTTATCACTTATTTGTTTGACCACCAGCCTCTCGCATCAGGTCTGCTTCAAGTGCTTCAAGAGCGCACTGATGGTATTCCATTGTTTATTGAAGAACTGGCATCATCATTACAAAAACAAAAACTGGTCCATAAAATAAACGGGCAATTTGACTTCGTGAGTGAAGATAAAAAAGCCCTTGTACCCATGACGTTACGAGATTCATTACAGCAAAAGCTTGATCAGCTGCAATCAGGAAAAGACACTGCACAACTGGCGGCAGCAATTGGTCGTGAATTTGATTACGCGCTACTTGTCTCTGCCTCTGACAAAGATGAAGCACAAATACAAAATGATTTACAAGCGTTAATCAATACGGAGCTTGTTTTCCAACAACGGCAAGTGGATGGCGATAATTATATTTTTAAACATGCCTTAGTAAGAGATGCCGCTTATGAAGCGATGTCTCTTCAACAAAAAGAACAAATTCACTTACAAGTAGCTAAGTCTTTAGAGAAGTCGTTGGAATATAATGCCGATTTGTCTATGTCTTTAATTGCTAGGCACTTCTTTTTAGCGAAACAATACCGCGAGGCAACCGAATACGGTTTAAAAGGTGTTCAACAACAAGTCACTTATTCAGCAAACGTCGAGGCACTTGAAGCTACCAAAGAGGTTTTAGACTGGTGTCAACATATTAAAACTCCCACAGTTGCTATGGAGCTAGAAATACAAATCCTCGGTGCTCAAATAGCCCCTGTTTTATCACTAGACGGATATGGAGGAGATAGGGTAGCCCATATAACCCAGCAGATCCCTGCACTTGTAAAACAACTAAATGAGTTAGCGCCGACAGGTAATACACACCTTCGAAAATTAACCAAAGATAAAAGCGACTGGGTATTATTCCTGAATTTATTCTACGAATCACAACGCGAAAAAGCGGGGGTCTTAGGCCGAGAAATGATGGCCGATGCTATTGCGCATAATGACACCCAAAGACACATGATGGTTGCAATGATGTTAGCCGAAGTCTACTTTTTTGATAGTGATATAGACAACGCGTTGGCTTTGCACGAAAAGGCGATATCACTTTGGGATCCTGAGCGCGATAAAAATTGTTACCGCGATTACGGTATACATCCTCATGTACAGAATCTCGCGATGGGTGGGATGTACTACTTGCATAGCGGTGATATTTCCACAGCAGCAATTAGGCTCGCCCAAGCCGAATCATTAATTACTGATGACTTAGATGACATATCTAGAGTCTTTGTCTACTTATTTCAGGCAATTAATGCAATTCACTTAAATGACAACCAACAAATCAAAGACAGTATGCACGCTTATGATCGTCAATATGGTAAAGGAACCTCCGTGGTACATCATACTGTATATCTGAGTGCGCTTTATGCCTTTGCAACGGACGATTTTGAATTAGGCAACTTAAAAACAAATATTATTAGGCAATCTGAGCAAAATATTTCCACCGCTAGATGGTGTACTTTTTTAGCCAAACTGTACATGAAACATCATCACTTTGATGAAGCAATCAAACGCTTTAGAGATAGCTTTGCCATTGCACAGCGGAATAACACATTTATATGGTTTCCATATATCAAAACAACGTTAGCGAAATGCCTATTTTTAAAAGGTTATCATGAAGGAGTAAGCAACCCTGTGAGTAATGAAATCAAGCAACTCTTACATGATTCAATACAATTAGCGTGGCAAAAAAACTCTAGGTGGTCTGCCCTCGAAGCACTGCACTGTTTAAAGGCAATTGCGCCTGAGCTGATGACAAGTGATTACAATCACAAGCTTAAAGAGTTAACCATGTACATGAACGAACGTGGGCTACAAAACGTCACGTATAAACCTGATTTTATATACTAAGCGGTACCTAAGTGCGTTAAGTGCAATCGCATAACCCTAAAAGCAAGAAGGAACGAATAATGAGCAATACGTCTTCAAATATAAATAATATTGTCGTTACTGACAGACTCGTACTGAACCATATATGGCCGAACGTGCTCGCGAGATACTGGCAACGTTGTGATGAAGGAGATTGTGTAAGGTGCCTATATACCATCCTAAAATATGACCTCAACATCCAAAATGTTACAGAAGTATACCGCGATGAACAAGGTAATGTAGTTCCGTCGCCTGCTGGTACGTATGATCCAACATCAGCACATATTGTCAGTACCGTTGGTGAAGAAGTATTAGTGACACTGCAAGCTATTGATAACGACATCACATACAACACCGGCGATTTATTTAAGCCTGTCAATGGGTATGAGCATCTTTTCGGTAAGCTACACGTCAAAATCCCCCCTGTAAATTCGCTTTATCATATGTTTAATGCTGAAAACACCGCAAATAAAAACCAAAGCCAAGCTGATATTATTGCTAACTTTCAATTACTTGGTTTTTACTTCCCACTAAGCCAGCTGTTTGATGACTATGATACAAAAAACCGCCCTGCTACTCCCTCATTTTGTAATGAAAACGCAGGCAAGACAGATCCCGAGCTCGTTCAAAATTGTACCACTAACATCATCGACAGCTTGTCTTGCGCAATTATTTCCTGGTACCTCTTTACATATGACACGAGTAATAATGAGGCATTCATTAAAGGTTTAAAAGCCGAACTATTGAACCTGCTTAGCGCACAGCATAAAAAAGCGGGAGAGCAACCCAATAGTGTTGGGCAATTATTCGACCGTGGTGGGGCTTTCGCCTTCACAGAAGACGCCAACTGGGAATACTTTGTACCTAGGATGGTTGCCTATAATTGGAACAGTCGATGGCAAAAAGCGACGATTCGTTTTTCAAATAGCTTAACGGGTGAAAAGACTTTTAAAACCATTAAAGCGACATTACAAGACTCTAAAACAATTGTTGAGGCACAAGAAAAGATCCGCAGTGAACTTAAACAAGGTTTTTCTAAAAAGCATATCTACCGGGAATTTGTGCATCATTTCCCTCAGCTACAAACCGATATAGCAGACACATTAAAGGCCGCTGGCTTAGAAAAAATTATTAATGAGAATTTTAAAAACACCATCACTGGTGGAGATCAGTTATCTAGCTACCCAGAAATGCTAGAAACTCTAGGATATACCATCCCTCCAGGATTGAAGATTTACATACACTATGCCACTGAGTTGCCAAAAAGCGGCGAAAGGTGGCACCCAGCTGAGTACGCAAGTGAACTTGAAGTCGTACTACCGTCACCACCAGAAATACTCGATGTTGGGGCTTCTGCAATAGCCGATTTTACTGCATTACGCGCCAGCCAGCCATTCACTGTAGGCTAATAAGTATATTGTAAAAAGCTGATATATGAGTACATTACATTGCTAAATCACTCTGTAGTGTACTTACTACCGATTCCATTTTGAACGATAATTGCATGAAGTCTAAAATAGATAACGCACATAATACGAATTATGAACTGGATGGATTCTCTCTGCATCCTCATAGTATTAACCCTGCCGTGGTTGCTGATGCATTAACAGGTACTCAGCAAGTACTCGAAGGCCGTTATGATACTGGTATTGCGCCTTGGAGCACCCCTGATGTAGGCAATGATAATCAAGTGCAAAGAGTTCAACAAATTCACCTTGCTAATTACGCAATAAAAGCATTATTAACTTCCCCTGTAATTGGTCAACTCGCAGCACAAATCACTGGCGCAAGTTGCGTTCAAATTGTACTCAGTCAACTATATTACAAACCGCCAAACAGTGGTCAAGGAGGTGAAGTTGGTTTTCATCGTGATAACGACTATATTTCAGCGTTTACCTCTGGCGTAATAAATGCTTGGTTGCCTCTGGTTGATATGTGTGCAGCAATGGCGCCTCTCACTTATGTAAACCAATCACATTGTTGGCCAAAAAAATCTCGTTACTCTGGCATAGCACAACACAATCTTCACCAACAGCGACAACTGATAAAAATTGATTCTCTCCCCCATCCTTGGATCGAAACGCCTTCGATAACAAATGCAGGAGATATTGCCTTTCATCACCCAAAAACTTTGCATGGCAGTGCCGAAAACACCACTGACACAGGGAGATATGCCGTTAGTATGTGTTTAATAACAGATAAAGTGACGTTCAGTACCAATGAAACACGCGCTAGAGAAATGCTAAAAGACAACACGACATACCCAATAATTTATGAAAAATAGTGCCTGCAATCTCATTCATAAAATTGAAATGACACCGTAACATCATTATAAAGGACAACCCAGATGTATGACTCAGACCGCCATGTTGTAGAGCCTTTCGCTATGTGGCAGCAATATGTTGAAAGTACTATTTTCCAAAAATACCCACTTACCTGTGTATACGACACGCCCGCCAAAAAGCGTGAGCGTATTTTAAAGTTTGGACCTCAGGGTGGCATTGACCTTCCCCCTATATTCACAATTGGCGATATTCCTATCATCAATAATTGGCATGACACAGAGCAACTTGCCAGCGCTTATTTGAATACAGACAGTATTGAACAACGTGAGCAAGCAATGGCGGGGGAGCAGCAACTTGATTCCATGCGGCAAAGTAATATTGATGTAGCGTGTTTATTCCCTACTTTCGCTACTTTTATCGTCAATCATCAACAGCTACCCGCTGAGGTATCTCTTGCTTATGCTGATGCGTATAATCGTTGGCTTCACAATTATTGCCAACATGCACCAAATCAGTTAAAAGCAGTGGGCCTGATCAGTCGCCATAACCCAAGCTCTTTACTTAGACAATTAGAACAAATAATAAGCTATGGTTGGTCTAGTATTGTATTGCGTCCAGAAGTCATCGCAAATCGAGACTTAGGTCACCCTGATTACGAATCTTTTTGGCAAGCATGTGAGTTTAACAATATCGCGGTTGCATTTCATGGCGGCTCTTGCCTTCATGGCTCAACCACCGGAAACCAACGCTTTAGTGCGAGATTCTCATTGCACGCATGCTCTCATCCAATGGAAGCACAAATGGCGTTTGTGGCTTTACTAGAAAGTGGCGTACTAGAACGATACCCAAAATTGAAATTCGCTTTTTTAGAAGCTGGGGCATCTTGGTTACCTTCTTGGTTATGGCGCTTGGATAACATTTGCTTCCCTGAATTTCCAAGCCTAGTAGAGAGTAATATAAAAATGCTACCTTCCGAGTATTTTAAACGCCAATGCTGGGTAGGTATTGAGTTGGGCGAACCTTGTTTACGCGAAGTCATCAATATTATTGGCCATAAAAAGTTATTATATGGCACAGACTTTCCACACCCAGACCATTTGCATTTCACAACTGAGAATATAACTGAACAGTTGAGCGAGTTAAGCGAGACTGAATGCATTGATATCACTATTAATAATGGTCGAGAGTTTTATGAGTTAAAAATTGATGAACACGGGTCCAGTGCGACCAATCTACCTACTGAATCACATCATATCGTAGCAGCTTCACACTTAGAGATGGCAGATTAAACAGTGGCAGTATTTAATGAGCACTATCAGTGGCACCCAAAATTCTTTGTGGCTCCCTACCGGGATACCCACTACCGATTATTGGCAGAGTGCGATACCCACCTGATTGAAATAGAGCAGATGGACGCATTACATTCGATTTTAACGCAAGGTAAAAGTTTAACTGAAATAAGTTCGCTCTGTTCTAGTAAGATCATTGTGAGCCTTAGAACACTTTTGCCAGTACTTGTACAAGCAGGCTTCATTTTACCACGCCAAAGTCTTGCGCAAGTCAGTCATTACTATGTGCCCCAATATACTTTGCCTCCCAAAATAAACAATAATAGTCGCTGGAAAGAAATCGTCTGGTTATCTAAACCTGATTTACCCTTTGATTTTGAAAGCGTCTCCCTCCCTGACTCTATATTGGAGCAAACAAGCCTCGTAATCGTAGACGATTACTTAGATCCGCGACTATCTGCGATTAATCAAGCATATCGTGACAATCAAGTTCAATGGTTAATCATTAAAGTGACGGGGGAGCGCGCGTTTGTCGGGCCTTTGTTTAACCCCTTAGTTGAAAGTGCATGCTGGCAATGCTTGCAGCACCGTATGCTAATTCATAGTGCTTTACGTTGGTTCACTGATAGTCAAGACAATGCTTCCATAGAGCCTTCAGTCCAAGCCTTAGCGCCAATTCCGATTCATTATGATACACATCGTATGCAGCAGTTTAAATCACAGGCCGAAAGAGTCATTCCTGAATTAATGAGTGATCACCACCTCAATACGCTTTATGAAATAAATGACACCACGATGACAATCCATCCGGTCATTAAACGCCCTCAATGCCAAAGCTGCGGAGATCCCCATTTATTCAAACACAATACTAAGCCTATTAAGCTAAGCCCTAGCAAAAAGTTAACCCATCACGATGGTGGCTATAGAACGGTACCAGTAAGTGAGACCCATGATAAACTTCAAAAATTAGTCAGCCCCATTAGTGGTCTACTGACTCACTGCCATACCGAATCAAGCTCTGAAAAGGGGGTCAATCAAATATACCGCAGTGGGTTCTTTCAAGTACCACGTCGACCGCTTTCTTTTGACTCAAAAACTCCGTTGCCTGTTTTTTGGTATAGCTCTATGGGCAAAGGGATTACTCCCATGCAATCTAAAGTTAGCGCATTGAGTGAAGGAATTGAACGTTTAGCATCTCAATATCAAGGCGACGAACCCACACACTTAGCAACTCCACCTAAAAACTCTGATAAATACATACTACCACAGCAGTTATCCCCTTTTTCAGACGCTCAGTATCAACATTTTTCATCCAAAAGTAATGCCCAACATAATTTGTATTCTATACAACCATACGATGGAGATACGCCATTACACTGGAGCCCTGTTTGGTCTTTAGTTACTCACAAACAGTGCTTTGTGCCAACCAGCTTCTGTTATGATCACTGTCCTTTTGAAGATCAAAAATACAGTCGTTTTTACCACAATGGGGGCGCAGCCGGAAATACCTTAGAAGAAGCCCTTTTACAGGGGTTCCTTGAAATCATTGAGCGAGATGCTATTGCCATTTGGTGGTATAACCAAGTACCTAGAAATAGCGTTTGCTTAAAAGGGATCAATAACGAGTTATCACTTCAGCTATCAAATACGCTGGAGCAACATTGCGATTATTGGGTCTTGAATATTACCACCGATTTTAACGTCCCTGTATTTGCAGCAGTCGCACATAACAAAATCACTGAACAATTTAGTTTAGGTTTTGGTTGCCACATTGATCCCACTATCGCGATACACAGAGCGTTAACTGAATTATGCCAAATTTTCGAAATACGACACAATCATACAGCCCCTTTTGATTTTGATGAGATAACCAACAAAGATTTTCTATTTCCTCTTCAATATTCCGCGGAGAGTACTAATGAAATTAGGCGGCCCTATAACTCAGATATTTGTGACGATATACAACACTTACTAGATTGCGCAAAAAGCTTAACACTTGATGTACTCGTACTGAATTACACTCGTCCAGATATGTGTTTACATACAGTAAAAGTAATCATCCCAGGTACATGTCACTTATTCCCTTACTTTGCATCAGAGCGCCTTTATTCTGTGCCTGTATCTATGCAGCTACAAGCCAAGAGAAAACTAGAATCACAACTGAACCAACATGCACTGTTAATTTAACCCAGCTCAATAAGTACCCATGTACTTACCGGCTACTTGTATTAAGGCTATTCCAATGAAAGACAAATACACAAAAGATGGGTTTGTTGTGTTAGAACAAGACAGAAACTGGCAAGCACTAAAAAATGAGATCTGTTATCAGTTTACTCGGATCTTTACAAACTCAGCCGCCAATAAAATCCCTGCGGCGCTGTGTTGGAATATCGGAGAACCGAACAAAATTCAAAAAATCGACACAGTGCATATGCTCAGTCATTCTGTATATCGATTAATTTTTTCACCGTCACTTATTCAGTATATTATCAACCTCACAGGTGCTCACAAAATTCAATTGAACTCATCTCATTTATTTTTTAAACCAGCCCATAGCGGTAACTCTGGCAACGTTGGCTGGCACACTGACTATAAAAATAGTCGATGTAATAAATTAAACATCATTGTTGCATGTATCCCTTTAAACCCGATCAGTAAACACAGCGGCAATATGAAGTTTGTAAAGGGTTCACATTTGTGGTCCGGCAATACTGAACATGATTTCAATGATGGCGCGCCATGTGATCTTGAATTGCAAACCCAGAAGCTCGTTGACATAACACCTGAAAATGTGGGCTATCAAGAAGTCTATGCGTACTCAAATAATAATGAATTCTCTATCCATAACGGTAATACTTGGCACTGTAGTGGACCTAATAGTTCCGATGTTTTCAGGCTGAGCCTGTCAATTTCACTGCATATACAAACCGACGCTTTTGGCTATTGTTTGCCCGACAATGTTCGTAACCCAATAATTTATAATAAAAGTTATTTATAATGAATACTAATCAATTGATCTGGCACCCTAAGTTTCTCCCCTATCGCTTTGAACGCATAGGCGTGTTACTTATTGCTGAACATGAGTTTTTTTGGCTCAGTGAACGCGATTACCCTGCTGTAACGACGATTAATGATACTCTTGCACAACCGCTTCAAAACGCATCAACAATTGCACACTCAACGCTACACTGCGCCACATTTTTATATCGCGCCAATCAGCTAGTCAAACATAAAATCTTATGTAATAACTCTGACCCCATGACAATTAAGTACCGCCAACCATCTCCCCAACTATGCTCACAACTTTACATCAGCGATAACTTTGAGATCAAAAGTATATCCTCAGCAGCCTCTGACTTCTTAAAGCTATGGAGCATGAAACTTCAAACCGTACTCAAGTCAAAAGAAAAAAACCGTGCAGATAAGTTACATATATTACTCGTTGATGATTTACTCGATAAACAACTCTTGCCTCTAACCAAAAAACTCGATAAATACTGCGTTATCAAAGTTACCGGAAATATACTGCAATTCACCCCTATTTTTAGCAAAAAACGTAACACGTCACCGCAAAGTTTAACCACTAAAAAAGCCAGCTTGCGATATCTTCAAGATCTACTTCGGCAAAACCGTCCCGTAAACCACTTTATTACCTGTCAAAACGAGGGGCGAGTAGCGTTTGCACCATACGAGTTGCGTCATGAATTTTTAGAGCCTCAATGGCAAGATATACAAAGATTACTAAAGCAGCAAATGGAGAGTCATCATTGTGAGCTACTACAATACGATATAGGCAAGGATCAGACATCAACTCACCTAATTCCAGAAGATAGGCGCGTACTTACACTACAAAAGACATTATTTGGCCAACCTATTTTATTACAAAGCAGCCCGATTACATACAATACAGATGGTGGTTCTCGGACTTTAACACCAGAACAAACCATATTAAAAATCATGCCCTTTGTAGACCCTGTAACGGGCTTTATCAGCCACCTGAAACCACTTGAAACAAAATATGAAGGGCCAATAAAAATTTATCAAACAGCTTTTTTTAAAACGCCTTTGGGAAAACATATTAACCGCTTAGATAATAATAGTTTCGTACAAAGTTGTTTAGGCAAAGGGGTTAGCCACGCACAATCGCAAGCAAGTGCATTGTGTGAGGCAATAGAAAGGCGTAATGCGCAGTACCAAGGGAATGAACCCTTTCACATTTCAACGGCTCACTCATTGAACGAGCGACACATGAGCTTTCATCAGCTGGCCCCCTTTAGTGAGAAGCAGTACGCAATGTTTTGTGACATTAATAATCCAGAATCTCAGCGCAGCCAAGCTGTCAGACGGTATCACAGTGACTCCATACATTGGTTTGCGAGTTGGTCATTATCCAATAACGAAAGAGTGTACCTTCCTCTAAGTATATGCTTTGCTAATATTCCTTTTACAGACGACTCTTTTGGCCGCTGGCATTCAAATGGTGCCGCTGCCGGTAATTCATTGGAAGAAGCGATACTGCAAGGGCTATTTGAACTGATAGAGCGTGATGCAACGGCCATCTGGTGGTATAACCAAATACACAGGCCTGCATTTGAGCTTTCTCGTATTGCCTTAGACTACTTTGCTCCTTTGAACGACACGCTCAAAGTCAGCCACAATTTTTGGGTGCTCGACTTAACCCATGATTTTGGTATTCCGGTTATGGCGGCTGTGGGAGAACATCTGCATAATGGCGGTCTCATTTTTGGTTTTGGTTGCCATTTAGAGCCTGAAATGGCTGCCCAAAGAGCACTCACGGAACTCTGTCAATTAATTCCGGTTAGAGACCAAAAGAATGCACCATTTGATTTTGATGCCATAACCAAGCGCCCTTTTCTCTATCCACAAAATGTACCGGTTGAAAGTGTTAAATTGGTAACTGACCAAGATATTAAAAATAATATTCAGGCTGTGGTTGCAGCACTTGAAGATCAGAACATTGAAGTGTTAGTTGTGGACTATACCCGAGATGAGTTACCCATCAACACGGCAAAAGTCTTTGCACCTGGTTTGTGTCATATATGGCCACAACTGGCTAATCAACGCCTGTATCAAGTGCCTGTCGATTTAGGTTGGGTGAAACAGGCAAAAAATGAATCAACCATTAATCAGCAAGGACTCTACGTTTAAAGCGCTAAATATATTTAATATGACGATATCTTCGAGACTCCTTTATTCAAAAGGCTTTCTCTCGAAGGTACTATCTCTAAAATGTATTCAAGTACAATACAACTTAAACATCACATCAATACCTCTGGTAGCAAGTAGCAAGCATATGGGCTTTATGACGAGTCAATAATAATGACTTATTTGATAGCGGTAATTAGATGTAATATTCATGTAATAGACATACATATACACCTTGCTAGTCTAAAGTTGAATATATAGCAAGGACTTAATAAAAGGACATTACGCATGGCAGAGTTAAAAATTAATGCATCACAAGAGCTAGTTTACCTTTCAAAATATCATTTAATAGGTCGTAAAGAAGATGCTGTCAATACTCATATTAATCACCCCAATGTATCTCGTATACATATGCTGATAGAGTGGAGTGATAATAGTTGGCATGTGAAAGATATGAGTAGAAATGGTGTCTGGCTAAATAACAAACAGCTGGATGTAGATCTTGAATACCCTCTATCAATAGGCGACACGATATCTCTCAATGCAACAGCCGATTATACATTCACCGTTACCAACCTAGATAAACCACTCGATGCATTAGTGCCTGACACAAAACAAACTGTTCACCGTAATCAGTTACCCAAAGCCATTTTCCTTGACGAGTTAAACTTACTGCCCAATGAAACAGCGCCTGAAATTGTGTTGTCATATAACACTGAAGAAAAACGCTGGGTATGTGAAAATGCTGAAGATATGACATCCCACCCAGTTTCTGAAGGAGAAAAAATCTATTTTGCAAACACGCAGTGGAAACTTGTCACTGGATCTGACGAAAATGATATCGCAACGGTGGCACTTAATCAGCAAGAAGAGGTTGAGCTAAAGTATATATTTCGTATCAGTCAAGATGAAGAGCACACTGGGTTAAAAGTAAAACATAACAAAACAATGATTGATATGGATGTACGTTGTCATCATTATTTAACCGCCTTACTCGCCCGATATAAAACAGATATGCTAAAACAAGAAGCTGATGACGGGTGGGTCTCAATTAAAAAGTTGTCAAAAGACTTAGGGCTCAGTGAGTGCCACATTAATATTCAAATACACAGAGCTAGAAAGCAATTAATAGAACAGTTTAAACGTATTGGGCTTGTCGCGCCGTCACTAATTGAACGCCGTACTGGGTATGTACGCTTTACCTCTAATAATTTCAATATCTTTAAAGGCAGTGCACTAGAGTATTGAAACAACTCTCTCGTCAATACATTAGGCCACCTATCACCTACTCAGCACGCAAGATGAGTAACATGATCACGCTAATTTAAGGTATTTATCAGTAAAAACTAACAATGCAGCCAACAATATAAATTCGTTTGCAATCTATAATAAACAAAAACCCAGCAATGATGCTGGGTTTGTCATAATAATTTGTAAAAGATGTGCTTAATTTAACACTTTTACATTTTGGCTTTGTCTAGAACGGAATATCGTCGTCAAAGTCAATTGGCGGTTCCATTGGATTTGATGCGCCACCAGCAGGAGCTGGCTTAGGTGCAAATCCGCCTTGTTGCTGTGGTGCACTTTGTTGAGGTTGTGCTGGCGCAGCTTGTTGCGGTGCAAATCCACCCGCTTGTTGAGTGTTACTCTGTTGAGGCGCACTCTGGTTTTGAGGCGCAAAGCCACCTTGTTGGTTCTGGGCTGGCTGAGAGTAGCCCCCTTGCTGTTGTGGTGCTTGATTATATTGTGATGGAGCTTGTGGTTGTGAATAACCACCTTGTTGTTGGCCTCCACCTTGGTACTGACCACCGCCCTGCTGGTCGCCACGACCACCTAACATTTGCATTTGACCACTAAAGCCATCAACAACAATTTCAGTTGTATACTTTTCTTGACCACTTTGATCAGTCCATTTACGTGTTTGAAGTTTACCTTCTACGTAAATTTGAGACCCTTTACGGCAATACTCGCCAACAATTTCAGCTAACTTTCCAAAAAAGACTACACGATGCCATTCAGTCTTATCGATCATTTGGCCCGTGTTTTTATCTTTGTAACTATCAGATGTTGCTAAAGTAATGTTTGCAACGCCATTGCCATTCGGCATATAACGTACTTCAGGATCTTGACCCAAATTACCAACCAAAATAACTTTATTTACACCACGTGCCATGACACCTTCTCCTCACTCTATTGCAAACCAAGCACTTGCTTAGCTTGATTTAAATCAAAAATTTTATCGTCTATTTTCAAGTAGCTACGGCTTTCTTCTGGTACCACCGTTGCTTCAATAACACCAGGTAACGTGATCAGTTTATCTGCAATATCTTCCGCTTTTTCGCCTTCAGACAAGCTGACTAATAAACTAATTATTTTACTCTTTGGTGGGATCTGCATTCGCCATGCAATTACCAGCCATATTACCCCAACACAGGCCACCGCGGCAAACACTCCATGCGGATTACCTTGCTGCGCAATATAACCCCCTAATATTCCACCAAGAAATGCACCAAAAAATTGTCCAGACGAAAATACTCCCATTGCTGAACCTTTTTGATTCGCTGGTGACAGCCTTGCGACGAGTGCTGGCATTGTCGCTTCTAAAAAATTAAAGGCAATAAAATAAAGTAACATACATACAGCAATACCAATAACAGAATCAATCACCAAAACTAAAGTTAATGAGCTTGCGATTAGTAATCCAATACAACCCAGAAAAGCTTCTTTCTCTTTTTGCTTTTTCATTGCAATGATCATCACCGGCGCCATTAATATAAAAGCAAGTAATAAAACAGGAATATACAATTGCCAATGTTGTGGAGCCGCCAGTCCCCCTGTAATTAATTGCCCCGGCAATACCACAAATAACGTCGTTAAAGTAAGGTGCAGCAGCATAACTCCGAGATCTAAACGTAATAATTGTGGGTGTTTAATTAAACGACGAATATCGACAAATGTAGCTACCGTATCGCCCTTTGGCGCCCGTTGAACAGCACTCGGTACCAAAAATAAAATAATCAATATCCCCAAAATGGCCAGTATTGCAGTGAGCCAAAACACCCCTGATATACCAAATGCAGAGGCGACCATTGGGCCTAATAGCATGGCCACGGCAAAACTCAAGCCAATGCACATACCTATCACGGCCATGACTTTAGGACGTTGTTCATCGCGACTTAAATCCGAAGCGAGGGCAAGCAGAGCACTGGCAATTGCGCCCATACCTTGTAGAGCACGTCCTGCTGTCACCCAATAAATTGAATCAGCTGTTGCGGCAACAACAGAGCCCAATGCAAATACAATGAGCCCCATAATAATAATCGGCTTGCGACCAAACTTATCTGAAAGCCATCCCATCGGAATTTGTAACAATGCTTGCGTTAACCCATACACTCCGATAGCCAGCCCAATCCACATGGGGGACACATGTTCTAACGACTGCCCATAAATGGCCAGCACTGGCATGAGCATAAATAAACCCAGCATGCGAAATGCAAATACGCTTGCCAAGGAGACCGCAGCACGTTTTTCTAATCGATTTAAAGAGTGAATGGACATGTTTCTCATTTTTGTCAGCCAGCTTTAACGCGCGACAGTCTAACAAAAAAACTCAGTCTAACTTATATTTTTTTAAGATCTGAGCTAATTTTCCAGAGTTTTTGATAGCAATAAAGGCTGCTTGTAACTTCTCACGCTGCTCCTTTGAAATCGTTTGCTTGCTAAATGCATAATAAACAGGGTCTTCATTCACCACTAATGGACTAATGGTGATGGCCACAAAGTCAGGGTTATTCCTTTTTTGATACAAAATATTGTATTTTTCTTCTAAAAAGCCAGAAATGCGCCCATGTCTTAATAAATTCAGCTTAAGTTGATTATCTGGTACATAGATAAAGTGACTATCCACGTCGAGCTCTTGCACCATACGTTTATCGAATGCTTCTCCATAATACGCATCTCGTTGTATTGCCACCGGAGAAGGAAGTGTAAACAACGATTCAACTGTAGGTACGTCAAACACTCTGTTGGTGTTCATTGCAAAAACAATGGTTTCCATTCTCTGCGGTCCAATAAAGTACGCGTATTGCATTCTCAGCGCTGTTTTAGATACGCTGAGCATCATATCAATCTCTCCTATTTCAAGCATTTTCAATGCTCGTCCCCAAGGCACACTGACGAACCGATAGGTACAATGAGCTTCATCTAACAGAGCTTTGGCAAAGTCGACATCTAGCCCATGCCAATTTAACGACTTGTCTAATTTTGATTGTGCACCATAATCTTCAAAACGCACTACATATTCGCACGCACTTGTGCCAAATGTGAGTATCATCAACAGACCTATCACACCATATCGAACAACATTCAAAATAACGACTCGATAATTGATCCCAGTGATTAGTTTAGTTCGTTTAGCAAAGATACGTTAATTTCACGCAAATTATGCGATACTGTTTCGCTATCACCACCGCCATTAAACTTTGTAGTTAGGTCAGCATGGATAAAATAGAAGTCAGAGGCGCTCGCACGCACAATTTAAAAGATATTTCCCTTACCATTCCTCGCGATAAATTGATCGTGATCACCGGCCTGTCAGGTTCAGGTAAATCATCTTTAGCATTTGATACATTATATGCAGAAGGTCAGCGTCGATACGTTGAATCTTTATCTGCCTATGCTCGCCAGTTTTTATCCTTGATGGAAAAACCGGATGTTGATCATATCGAAGGGCTATCACCCGCTATTTCAATTGAACAAAAATCAACATCGCATAACCCACGTTCAACGGTTGGAACCATCACCGAAATATATGACTACCTAAGACTTTTATTTGCGCGTGTCGGGGAGCCCCGATGCCCTACACACAATCAACCACTTGCAGCACAAACCATTAGCCAAATGGTAGATACCGCGCTCGAACATCCTGAGGGCAGCAAAATGATGTTGCTCGCTCCGGTGGTTAAAAACCGCAAAGGTGAACACGTAAAGTTATTAGAGCAATTGGCCAGCCAAGGTTATATTAGAGCAAGAATCGATGGCGAAGTCTGCGATTTATCTGATCCTCCCACCCTTGAATTACACAAAAAACATACCATAGAGGTGGTTGTAGATCGCTTCAAAGTCAAAGAAGGCCTGCAACAACGTTTAGCTGAATCGTTTGAAACTGCATTAGAATTATCTGGAGGCATCGCTGTTGTAACCAGTATGGACGACACTGACTTCCAAGAACTGATTTTTTCGGCTAACTTTGCGTGCCCGAGCTGTGGTTATGCCATGATGGAACTTGAGCCTCGCTTATTTTCATTTAATAATCCAGCAGGTGCTTGCCAAAGCTGTGATGGCTTAGGTGTAAGGCAATACTTTGATCCTCAACGTGTCGTACAAAACAAAGAGCTAAGCCTCAGTGGAGGGGCGATTAAAGGCTGGGATAAACGCAGTTTCTATTATTTCCAGATGTTGCAATCCGTTGCCGAACATTATGAATTTGATTTAGAAGTTCCTTTTAACGAATTAAGTAAAGACCATCAAAAAATTGTACTTGAAGGATCTGGTCAAACTAAGATCTCTTTTAACTATAGAAATGATCGCGGTGATTTAATCACTCGAAATCATGAGTTCGAGGGGGTTCTAAATAATATGAACCGCCGCTATCGCGAAACCGAATCTAGCTCGGTCCGCGAAGAGCTTGCTAAATATCAAACCAGTCAAGCCTGCCCAAGCTGTAATGGTTCTCGCTTACGTGAAGAAGCACGAAATGTGTTTATCGGCCACACCACACTCCCTGTTATTACCAACATGAGTATTGGTGAGTCCATGGATTTCTTCCAATCATTAACATTAACTGGTCAAAGAGCACAAATTGCTGAAAAAATCTTAAAAGAGATCCGCGATCGGCTCTCATTTTTGATCAATGTTGGGTTAAATTATCTTTCTCTTGATCGCAGTGCTGATACATTATCAGGCGGAGAAGCACAAAGAATACGCCTTGCCAGTCAAATTGGTGCTGGCCTTGTTGGTGTGATGTATGTGTTAGATGAGCCATCAATTGGATTACACCAGCGAGATAATGATCGTTTACTCAGTACGCTCACGCATTTACGCGATTTAGGTAATACCGTGATCGTCGTTGAACACGACGAAGATGCTATTCGCGCCGCTGACCATATCATTGATATTGGTCCAGGAGCCGGTGTGCATGGTGGTTATGTTATTGCCCAAGGTGATCGTGATGCCATCGTTAACAATCCAGACTCAATTACTGGACAATACCTCAGCGGCAAAAAGTGTATTGCCGTACCAGAGCAGCGCCACCCCACCAATGACAAGTGGTTAGCGTTGTTTGGTGCCAAAGGCAACAATTTAAAAAATGTTGATTTAGAGATCCCATTTGGCTTGATGACCTGTATTACAGGCGTCTCAGGTTCTGGTAAATCAACGCTTATTAACGACACACTATTTAAACTAGCTCATACTGAACTCAACGGCGCCACAACAGCAGAACCTGCAGCACATGAATCAATCAGTGGTTTAGAGCACTTTGATAAAGTCATTGATATTGACCAAAGTCCAATCGGCCGTACCCCTCGTTCAAATCCAGCGACTTATACCGGGATCTTTACAGCCATACGAGAACTATTTGCAGGCACCCAAGAAGCGCGTTCTAGAGGCTACAAAGTGGGTCGTTTCAGCTTTAATGTCAAAGGGGGTCGATGTGAGGCTTGCCAAGGCGATGGGGTGATTAAAGTCGAAATGCACTTTTTACCTGACGTATATGTTCCTTGCGATGTGTGTACGGGTAAGCGTTATAACCGTGAAACACTTGAAGTGCTTTATAAAGATAAAAATATTCATCAAGTGCTCGAAATGACGGTCGAAGATGCCCATCGCTTCTTTGAAAAAATCCCAGCTATTAACCGTAAATTGCAAACTTTAATGGATGTGGGGTTATCGTATATTCGATTAGGGCAAGCCGCGACTACCTTATCTGGTGGCGAAGCACAACGAGTTAAATTGGCCCGAGAACTTTCAAAAAGAGACACAGGTAAAACGCTCTATATATTAGACGAGCCGACCACTGGCCTACATTTTCACGATATTCAACAACTGCTCGTGGTGTTACACAGACTGCGTGACCACGGCAACACTGTCGTCGTTATTGAGCATAACTTGGATGTGATTAAGACTGCTGATTGGATTGTTGACTTAGGACCTGAAGGCGGCGCTGGGGGCGGGCAAATATTGATTGCAGGCACGCCAGAACAAGTCGCCCAATGTCATGAATCTCACACAGGTAAATACTTGAAGCCTTTACTGTAAGCACCTATCATTGGCGCATAACAATAATTACAGGTACGTTATGCGCCAACTTCCTTCATTCAACTCTTTTTCTATTGCCTCAATCATTGGTTCATATAAAGAACGTTTTCATGCATTTTGGCATAGCCTCACGTTTGCCCAACGTAGCTACCTATTGGCATGTTGCGCCAATATCGGTTTTCTGATCACAGGTGTCGATGCCGACACTGGCTTCGCACTTTTTGCCGTTTCAGCACTCGTACTCGCGGCATTGATATATGAATTTTGGCCCAAATTTTTGTATGTCTGGGATAGCTTACCCGGAAAATCCCTGATTTTTCTATTCTACGCATTTATTGCTAACTTCGCTTTAGTACAAGCCGCTGGTCACGTCAATGATATTACCGGAGTCAGCTCTGATCACTTTCCTTACACACATAACTTAAGTGTCTTACTATCACTACCAACTTGGTTTATCACCACCAGCGTTGCAGCCTTATTATTGTTACAATTATTAATGCCTATATACCTCATATTTTTACTGCTCATCAAACCTTTTGGCTTAGCCAAATTATGGCATGCACCAGAATATCGCTTTCCCATTATTACAGGGGTTGTTCGCTTTGCATTAAGCTCAATTTTGACCATTCATATGGCATTATTTTTAAGTAGCTCTGGATTAGCACACGGTGTTAACTTGGTTGTCTCTGATTTAATGAAAGCGGTATCAGATAAACCCGTCACCATAAATATTGCAGGGACCGTCGGGCGCGTTGAGATGTCAAACATAACGAAACAAGCCACAGGCAGTGACATTACCATCACTGATGACGAGGATGATGTTGAAGCTGAGGAAATACTCTCTCAACTAGAAGATAATATCGCACGCTCTGAGCGCTTTTTTCTTTGGCGTAAACAAGTACTGGCCAATTTTATTTATGACCAAGAAGCCGATAGTAAATCACGGTGTCAATTAACCCCCGCGAGTCGTGTCATTGAACTCAATGATTATGAAATATTAGAGATAATTAAGCATACCAATGATACTGGGGTTGAGTACTCTTTCACTGTTAAACCTTGTATTTCTGCGGCGATTGGACATGAATTTATCACACCTAAGCAATAAGCAGCGCGTCAAATTCATTCTAGCAATGACTTAAAGGTACATTGTTAATGCACTTCGTTCATTATCGCTTAGGGTTTGTGCTGATTTTTTTGAAAAATCATAGCGTACCATTACTGTTCTTCCTTCAGCGCAGCATTCATCATGCTGCCAAGCTTGCTGTAAGATAACAAATGAACTATTACCAACTTTTTCTATTTTTGTTTTTATTTCAACAGCTTGACCATAGAACAATTCTCCTTTAAATGTCACTTCAACTTTCGCGACAATTAATTTCCAATCGAGAGGATTTAGATCAGGTGTAAATATTTTAAAAATTGGCACTCGTGCGGCTTCAAACCACACTGGGAGTACGGTATTGTTGATATGTCCTAAGACATCGGTTTCACTAAACCGAGGCATTAATACTTCTGACAACATAATAATTCCAATAACATGTAGGTACAGTCATGACAGATTTTATACGCGTTTATGAAAACGCGCTAAGCACTGAGTTTTGTGATCAATTTATCAATACATTTGAGCAAAGCCCACACTTAAAACAAGGGACCACATCGGGTGGTGTCGACCTTAGCAAAAAAATGAGTCAAGATCTGTATTTAAATTCTCACCCTGAATACGCACAAAACCTTGAACATATACAACAAGTAACAGCTCAACACGTATTCAAGTATATCGAAGAACACTTTTTCATGCTGATCGGTGCTTTTGGACTCAAGGTATACCACCCAAAAACAGGCCAACCAGTAGACCTGACCATTGATAACTTTGAAGAGGTTGGCAAACCACAAATACACCTACTAACCCAGCAAATTTTTCGCTTAGGCTCTATCCAAGCACAAAAATATGACATCAACAAAGGAGGCTATCCCTATTGGCATAGCGAAGTTTATCCTCAACTTGGGCATAACGAAGCGCTACACAGAGTCTTACTCTTTATGTTTTACTTAAATGATGTTGAAGAAGGGGGAGAGACTGAATTTGTTTATCAGAATAAAAAGATTGCCCCTGTGAAAGGGAGTATGGTGATAGCACCAGGTTACTTTACTCATACCCACCGAGGGAATAAACCGATTTCTAACGACAAATATATTTTAACTTCTTGGGTACTGTTCAATCGAGCTGAGCAAATATATGGTCAGCCCGAATCATGAATTTTCGTTCAAATTATTGCAGGTTACTTGCCTGCAATAAATGCCTGCCATGCCATTAATAACGCCACAAAGTCTTCAAATCCACACCCTGCAACTAATCCATGATCATCAAGTTCTAATGCATCATCTGCATATTGGCTAATATCATCACCCTCTTGAAATAATGCATGTGCTTCAAATAATGCTTCATCGGCATTCAACGTAAAGCGAATTTCATTACCCAGTCTCACCCAAGCAGGCTGCCCTTTCGTCATCATATGACACCGAGTCACGAGTTCTGCGACTTCACTTTTATCGAGTTCTTCGTTTAACCAACGGGCTATAAGAGCTTGTTCGTCACTTATTCTAACTTTTAACCCTGCAATCGGGTCTCGGATAAATTGATACTCCAAAATTGAACCTTAATTAACGATTAAGCATGCTATTATACTGTGCAATAGCTTGTTCTGTACAACAAGAGCACGGATAATACCCTCTTTATTCGAACGATTGCCATTTATGCAGCCTTTAAGTGTTTTATTTCCTTTAGTTTTTGTCGCACTGATAGGGTTTATCTGCGCCAGATTCAACCTTTTTTCTAATGAACACTTTGTCGGACTTCGTCAATTTTTTTTCAATCTGGCGATACCCACATTACTCTTTATTAGCATGTATCAAGCTGACCTATCTCGGGTGTTATCTGCAACTGTTATGATCAGTTTTTACGGTCCAGTACTCACTGTCTACATCCTGTGTACATCCTTATTAAAAATAATAAAAAAGACACCGCTGGCTGATTCCGCCATATTCGCTCTAGGCTGCACTTACTCAAATACTGTTTTAGTTGGACTGCCAATTATCATCACCAGTTTAGGCGCACAATATGGCGCCTTAGTATTTATCATTATTACTTTTCATAGCGCCATGCTCTTCGCCCTCACATTCTTCTGTGCTACAGAGCACAAAAACAATCTAGTTAAACTACTTAAACCTTTGTTTATCAATCCAATCGTGCTCAGTATTAGTTGTGGACTTTTAGCAAATCTACTCAATATAGCTCTCCCACAGCCAGTCCAATCAGCATTACTCTTGTTAGCGGAACCAGCAATTGCCGGAGCACTTTTTGTATTAGGGGCTAATTTGGTGAACTATTCAATTAAACACGCTTGGCAACCTGCTCTATTAATTAGCCTGATAAAATTAATCATCTTGCCGCTGGCTGTTTATATAACTGCGAGGTGGGGGTTTAAACTTGATACAACGCTGATAAGCGTTGTGACCTTAATGAGTGCATCACCTTTAGGTGTAAATGCCTATTTAGTTGCCCGTCAATTAAATACTCAGCAGGCTGTAGTGGCCAGCAGTGTCGCACTTTCTACACTGCTTAGCATTGTGACACTCAGTCTTTGGTTAACGGCGCTCGTACCCTGAATCACTACTATATTTTGCAGCATCAATGATTGACCATAAATGCGCGATTGCACCAATAACAGGAGGAATAATTAAGAACCACAATGCATATCCACCAACCACGATAATCGCAAAAATAAGCGCGGATAAAATACGCCCTTGTACTAACTGGCCTAAACCAGGGAAGAAAATGTTACATATTGCGGCGATTACATTACCGCCTGAGCCTTGACCTGCCATAGCAACCTCTTTTAATAAAAATAATTAACTTACATGAGCAATACAGTTTTTATGCCATATTTATATCTGATAAATATCAATAACTTAAATATACAACCCCGAGTTCTATTAATTCCAAATTAGTGTATTACACTAACTTTTAGTGAAATAATTAGTTATGATAAAACAAAAACTACTTGGATGTTCACGCTATGCTCTATCGGATCACACGCCCTTTAACCCATTTAGTTGAGCGCTATCTACCTGACCCATATGTCTTTGTACTAATCCTAACCCTTATCGTACTGACTTTAGCAAGCACCGTCACCCCTTTTACACCCATTGATGCTATCAACGCATGGGGCCAAGGTTTTTGGACGTTACTCACTTTCTCAATGCAAATGCTATTAATACTCGTATCCGGTTATATGTTAGCCAGTACCCCCATTTGTATCGCAGTCTTAGATAAGTTAGCTCAGCAAGCGAAAACACCTGCCTTAGCTATTACTCTGATCTCATTAGTATCAATGCTGGCCAGTTGGATTAATTGGGGCTTTGGCCTCGTTATTGGGGCATTATTTGCTAAAGCCCTCGCTAAACGCATTGACGTAGATTACCGAGTACTCGTTGCCAGTGCCTACTCAGGGTTTATTGTATGGCATGGCGGGCTATCTGGCTCAGTGCCCCTCACAATAGCAACCCCGAATCATTTTGCCACGCAAACTATTGGCTTAATTACCACCACTGACACGCTCTTTGCGCCATTTAACCTCATTTTACTCGGGGCTATGTTAATAATTTTACCTGTTGTGAATGTTTTGCTGCTCCCACCAAACTCAAAGCATGTGCTGATTGACAAAGCAAAACTTCAAGAAAGTGATAAACCTCTGCCTAACACGTTGCTAAACACCCCTGCGCAAAAGCTGGAGCAAAATACTTGGCTGGGTATCTCAATTGGTTTACTTGGCTGCATTTATTTAGTTTCTTATTTTTTCATCCAAAATAAGGGGTTAAACCTAAACAGCGTGATCAGTGTATTTTTATTTCTGGCTATTTTACTCCATAAAACACCCGCAAACTTACTCAATAGCCTACAAAATGCCATACAAGGCGGGGCCGGCATTATTATTCAATTTCCATTTTACGCGGGGATCATGGCCATTATGATTGATTCAGGGTTGGCACAGCAAATCTCATCTGCTTTTGTAAAAATCAGTACTGCTGAATCACTGCCTTTTTGGAGCTTTATAAGTGCGGGTCTAGTAAATATTTTTATTCCATCGGGTGGTGGACAGTGGGCAATCCAAGCCCCGGTTGTACTTCCGGCTGCCATGGAACTCGGCGCCGATTTACCGAGAGTCGCGATGGCAGTCGCATGGGGCGATGCGTGGACCAATTTGATCCAACCCTTTTGGGCCCTGCCTGTACTGGCGATTGCAGGATTAAAAGCAAAAGACATTATGGGCTTTTGTTTTATTCAATTACTTGTGTCGGGCTGTATCATTGCCGTCATACTTACTTGGCTATAACAGCCACTATAATTGCACTAACTCGATAGAATTTTCATGGGCAGACTCAAAATGGCATTTTCTGAGTCTGCGAAGTGCATCATCACAGCCACATGCCCTGCAACCACAACACTGTACATTACCGCAGAGAAAACTTGCCCATATCTATCTAAAGGGATTAAATGTGATTGCTTACGCCCTCGCCATTCAAAGACAATTTCTAGTGTGCCAATGAATAGGAAAAATACCAACAGCATCAAACCAAATGTGTAACTGACCCACAATCCAAATAAAACGCCACCAAGACACACCAATAAGCCGACCCATGAGCGCATCGAAAAACTAATGCTTTTCAGTACATGCCCACCATCTAATGGCAACATAGGTAGCAAATTAAATAAATTCAAAAGTGCACTTAAAACAGCAACACCTGCAAATATTTCCAGTTCAGTGGCATAATATAATACCACCCCTAATACAGAGGTAATTAAGCCAAATGCCGGACCCATCAACGAGATCACAACATCTTGCCAGCGTGTCGTTATCTTATCATCACTGACTGCTAACCCCCCAACAAAAGGAATTAAATAAAACCCTTTGGTTTTGATCTTAAAATACTGCATGGCCCGCACATGGCCATACTCATGTATGACCAAACACACAATCAACATAATTGCGAACTGCCAAGAAAATAACCAGGCATACCCTGCAACCGAAGCGCCAGCCAATGCAGCTTTTACAACTTTTGCACTTTTAAACAGCTTAAATACTAAAGCCGTGATCCCCATAAAACTAAACTTACTAGCCTCTGTTTGATTGGGTAATTCCATCCACTGCCAAGGTTGCCCATTAATGGCAACGGCCACTAAACCCTCAGATAGCTTCTCTATGCTAAACTGAAATTGATGATCATGTACTTCACCGTGATAGATATTGTCACTGATACGTTCCAATACCATCGCTTGCTGTTCACAAAATACTTGGACTATTTCATCTGCTGAGGTGTGGACTGCAAAGTGCAGCTCTGCAAGGGTAAACTCTACTTTTGTCATATCTATTTTACGATTAGCTTTTTAGCCATTATCCCAACAAATCCAGACGCATACAAACCTACTTTTACAACTAATTTCATTTAAATTTTCCAATGCTGTACTAAACTCGTATAAGCAATGTTTTCAAAGGATATGCAGATGGCGGTCACAATAAATAAAATAATGGTAGTCGATGACTCTCAAGCTATTTTAATGGTTATGCAAGCTATTTTAACTGAATTGGGCATTGCAGATATCACTTGTTGTAACAACGCCAAACAAGCATTACAAAACGTTCAGCAGGCCCCTTTCCAATATGATGCCATATTCACTGATTTGAATATGCCAGACATGGACGGGATGGAGTTAATTCGTCAATTGGGGGAATTAAAGTTTTCTGGCGGCGTGGCTATCATTTCCGAAATGGATAACAAAGTGATCGACTTGGCTGCCAATTTAGCGAGACAATGTAACGCACATTTAATTGGCAATATCACTAAGCCTGTACAACTTAGTGAGGTCGATAGGCTCATCCACAAGCTTGAGTCATTTATCGCCCCTGCAAGTCATGTAAATAAACCCCTTACAGAAAGTGAGCTACTGAATGCAATTAGTCATAATCAAATTACGCCCTTTTATCAGCCTAAAGTAAATCGCGCAAACAAACGGGTGCCCAGCATTGAAGTCTTAGCCAGAATCGTCAATGATGATCAAAGTGATATATTGCTGCCTCATCGCTTTATTGGCCCAGCAGAAGATTTAGATTTAATAAACCTCATTACATTTCAATTATTTGAAAAAGCCACAGAAGAGCTCAAAAGTATTCGAACTGAATTACGACAACAAGTCCGTTTGGCTTTTAATCTATCACCAACACAACTCAACGACCCCAGCTGTCCTGACAAACTAGCCCTAATTTTGGAATTGAATCGCTTAACGCCTCAAGACATCATTCTCGAAATAACCGAGCACTTACCCTTGGATAACAACACGCAATTAGAAACGATGAATCGACTCAGGATCCGTGGATTTGAAATTTCTTTAGATGATTTCGGTACCGGCTTTACTAACTTACACCAACTCAAATCTTTACCTTTTACAGAAATAAAAATAGACCGTTCATTGATCACCCATGTCGAATCAGATCGCTTTTCTCAAGTGATCATAGATAGCCTTGTTGATATCGCACAAAATGAGCAACTCAGCATCGTTGCTGAAGGGGTAGAAAGAATCGAAGAACTACAGTATTTAGATAGATATAAACATAATCTACTCATGCAAGGCTTTTTAATTTGTAAGCCTAAGCCTAAGCAAGAGCTTATCCGTTGGATACACTCTTGGCTTAGAATGACTAATTCAAATTCTTAGTTTTTTTAGCTAACAACTCTTCATCAGCTTCAATCAGGTGTGAGTGGTTATCCACTCTATCGCGCCATTTTTTCTTTGCCGCTTGTTGCATATTAGATGATTGGTCACGTTCATCAACAATATCCATTCCCATTAATGACTCGAGCATATCTTCAAGTGTTACAATGCCCTGAATATCTCCATATTCATCAATAACAAGTGCAATATGTATGCGCTTTTCTAATAAGGTTTGAAATAATTCTGGCGCTGCTAATGTTTCTGGTACAGTGTATAAATCGATCGCCAATTTACCAATTTTATAATCATTACCTAAACGATGATAAGCCAGCATAATATCGTTTTTATGTACAAAACCAATAATGTCATCGGTGTTTTTGTCATAAATTAATACCCGTGAAAATGACACAGCCCCATGTTCCGATAAATACTCATGCACCGTCATATCTTTATGTACTTTAAATAGTACCGTACGTGGTGTCATCACCTTTTCTAATTTCGCATGACGAAACCTTAAGAGACTGCGAATGGTTTGTGTTTCATCTTCATCTAAAGCACCTGCTTCAGAGCCCATTTCCGCCATAGCTTCAATTTCTTGACGAATATATTGAGCTTCGTTTTCTTTACTGCCCATTAATTTTGTCAATTGATCTGAGAGCCAAACAAACGGTTTTAAAATTCTGATAAGCCATACTAAACATAGTGAAACGATGGGAGTGAGTGTTCGCCAATAAGTTGCACCTAATGTCTTCGGAATGATTTCAGATAACACCAAAACCAATAATGTCATAACGGCTGATGCAATCCCCACTGCAGCATCGGAAAATACCACAGCAGCTTGAGCTCCCACTCCCGCCGCACCTGCGGTATGTGCTACTGTATTCAATGTTAAAATAGCCGCTAACGGCTTATCGATATTATTTTTTAACGCTTGCACTCGCAGTGCCAACGTTAAACGTGTTTTCTTCAAAATAGCAATATGGCTTGGCGTAATGCTTAAAAGCACAGCCTCCATCACAGAGCATAAAAATGAAATGGTGATGGCAATTAGCATATAACTAACTAATAGAAACAACAGGTAACTCCTTACAATTGGGCTAACGACGGTTAATCGCATGACCGCTTATTAATAACTATATCTATGATATATTGGGCCGATATTATTACCTACAATAGGCTCAACTATGATTTTCCGTACCGCGGTTACATTATTACTCTCAGCTGCCGCAACACAACTGGCTGCAGCTCCTCTCGATGAGAGTAAAATACAGTTTATCGGTCCATTAGGTACACAAAGTACCATAAAACCACATCATACACCGCATCAAAAAAGCATAATCAATAACTTGTTGCCTCAGCTGCAAAAACCTAGTCAAAAGCTGGAAGTGTTTGGTCAAACACATTCATGGCAAAACCTTCAGCAAATGAGCGCTCTCACAGTGAATGGTATGCAGGCACTGCGTTTCAATTTTAGCACAACACGTTTTGTAGCAGGCACCCTCACACTTTCTGGGATCGAAAAGGCCCATGTGTTTCTCAATGGTGAACTATTAACAGGAAAAAATGAATTCCCTCTTCACGCAGTCACGGGCGACCATCAAGTTATTATTATCACTGAACAGGTTGATGACTGGAAAAAAGTGGCAATCGATTACACGCCAAAGGCGGCGCATGATGAAATCGTTTTAACACATAAAACGACCACGGCACTTTCAGCAAAGCAACTTTATGATGCCCCAACAATCAGTGCTATCTCACTTTCTCCTAATGGTAAGTTTTACGTGGCGACCGAACGTCACTATCAAACAAGCCGTGAAAATGCAGCGGTTACAAATACAAGCCTTAAAAACATCAACGGTGATGTGTTATATCGCTTTCCAGGTGTTTCGGCGTCACAAGTATCATGGTCACCAGACTCAAATGCCATTGTGTTTACGCAAGATAAACGAGTCTCTATACTCGATATTAAAGACTTCAGTCTAAAAACCGTTGCAGAACAATTTAAAGGCGCATCAGGTTATCAATTTTTCGATGAAGATACGCTTATTTTCTCTTGGTCGAATACACCCGATGACAAACACACTCTGGTAAAGCATTATTCAGGCCTTGAAGACCGTTGGTCATATGCCCGTTCAATTAGCCAGCCTTTCTTACTCGATATAAAATCTCGATTGGTAAGTTCCATCTCTGAAAGTAAAATCAGCACCCGCATAGCTGACTTCGATAGTGAGCGTAATACAGTACTAGTAACGCGTAACCCAGTTGATTACGCTGCGCCTCCACATATGTTAACCCAATTAGTGGAAATTGACTTATCGAACCATACAGAAAAAATGCTTGGCCAATATAGAACATTTAACCAAGCTAAATACACGAACAAAGGTATTTACGTTATAGCGGGGCCCGACTTTAGCCAAGGCCTTGGCAGAAACCTGCCAAAAGATATGCTAGCCAATAATTACGATGGTCAGCTTTATCTGTTAAATAATGACGGTGCAAAACCGCAAGCTCTAAGCAAAAAATTCGCCCCTGCGATTGGGGGTCTACGCGTGCTCAATAATGGCGATGCAGTGCTGAATGTTACTGACAAAGATACAAAACAGTTATATCTCTATGATGAAAGTAAGCGTCGCTTCAAAAAGCTCAATACTGGTTTTGATGTTGTACAAAGTTATAGTGTGTCTAAGACAAGTAAAGACCAAATCCTTGTCACTGGAAGCCAAGCCTCATCACCACAAGCATTGAATTTAGTTACCGTAAAACGCAACAAAACAAAAACACTATGGGACTCTAAATCTGTCGCTTATGATAATAGCGAAATTGCCTCTTTGGAGGAGTTTAACTTCACCAATGAGTCTGGCACGCAGATCAGTGGCCGAGTTTACTTACCACACAACCTAGATACTTCTAAGAAACATCCAGCGTTAATTTACTACTATGGCGGTACATCACCGGTTTCTAGAGGCTTTACAGGTCGCTATCCATTTAACCTGTGGGCAGCACAAGGCTATGTGGTTTACGTGGTACAACCAACAGGCGCTACTGGTTTTGGCCAAGAATTTTCAGCGAAGCATGTCAATGCATGGGGCGAGCATACAGCAGACGATATTATTCAAGGTACCAACGAGTTTTTAAAAGCTTACCCATTTGTCGATAAGAATCGCTTAGGTAATTTAGGTGCATCTTATGGTGGCTTTATGACTATGTTGCTCGCAACCAAAACAGACTTATTCAGTGCGTCCATTGCACATGCAGGTATTTCCAATATTACCTCATATTGGGGCCAAGGCTGGTGGGGCTATTTATACTCTGGCGAAGCGTCTAAAAACAGCTTTCCATGGAATAATCCCTCACTTTACTCACAACAAAGTCCCGTTTTTCATGCTGATAAAGTTACAACCCCTTTATTATTAATTCATGGCGATGCAGATACCAATGTGCCACCAGGTGAAAGTCACAATATGTACACTGCACTTAAATTATTAGGTAAAGATGTAGAACTTATTGAATATAAAGGCGCGGACCACCAAATCATTGTACGCGACCGACGCTTTCATTGGTGGGACACTATGCTCGCTTACTTTGATATGCACTTAAAAGATCAACCGCAGTGGTGGCAATATATTTACAGTAAATAAGGTGTGTATAAAAAACAGATAGGCTTTTTCGCCACTCTTTGACATAGACAGGGGTATGTACAAAACGTACCCCTCTCATTTGTACACATTTTATCAACAATAAATATCATTCATTGCTGGTTCATTTTAAGTTTTCACGCTTTTTTATCATAAAATAATCGCCTTACACTTCTCAGCTGACTTTTGACAATGCTAATATAGAGGTAATTATTGATTAGATAGCGACACTATGAGCATTCACGTATTATTAGTAGAAGACGATGAACTTTTAGCCAAGCGAATTTTAAACCACTTTGCTAACACCGAGTTTTCGATCGACGTCGATAATACCGGTGCAACCGCACTTGATCGTGTTCAAAGTAGTCAACAAGATAACAATAAAATAACTTTGGCTATTGTTGATATCGTTTTACCAGCAACTGATGGTCTCGAGTTGGCTAAAGAGCTCAATACTTTAACCGATATTGGTGTCATTATGCTGTCTAGCAGAGACTCTCAAGCTGACAGAATAGCAGGGTTAGCTCAAGGGGCTGATGACTACATTTGTAAACCTGTAGACTTACTTGAACTTGAGTTGAGAATGCGTGCCTTGTGTAAACGTCTAACTATTGTTGGCGACCAAGATGAATCAGAAGAGTTTATTGAATATGCTGACTTTAAACTACATCCAGATAATCGCACACTGATTAATGGCCAAAATGAAGAGTCACGATTAACTGAGGCGGAACATAAAGTACTCATTTGTTTAATCGCTAACGCAGGTAAAGCGACATCAAGAGAAAAAATATCCGAAGATATAGGGCAACCTGATTGGAGCCCTAGTGACCGAACGGTTGATGTACTGATCGGTCGACTAAGAAAGAAACTTGGAGATGAAAAAGAGCAAAAGCGCATAGTCACAGTGCGTGGCAAAGGTTATATGCTTTCTACCTAGTTTTTGTATAGTCCTAATACCGAGTTAATTGTGTTAATAAGCGCTCTAATGCTCGGTAACTTAACGATTCTTTAAGATCTACCAAAGCAATATTTTCCCGACCAGCCATGTCTGCAATTGTCCTAGCGACCTTCAATACTCGATGGTAGGAGCGCGGTGATAAGCATAACTTATCAGTCGCAGTACCTAAGAACTGAGATTCATATTCACCCAATTGACAATGCTGCATCAATTCTTTACTTCCTAACAACGCATTACAAACCCCCTGCCGATTCATTGCTATCGTATGTGCCGCATTTACTCGGGCTCTAATGCAGTCACTCGACTCAGCGACCTCTGCACTTTGCAGCTCACCTGTTGTCAGCCTCGGAAGTTCGATTTGTAAATCAATACGGTCTAAAAAGGGGCCGGAGATCTTTGCTAAGTATCTAAGCACTTGGTCCACCGTCGCTCGTTTGTCTGTATAAGAACCTGTTGGGCTCGGGTTTAATGCAGCGATTAGTTGAAATCTGGCTGGAAAGTCTACTTGCCTAGCTGCTCTTGATATCGTGACTTTGCCAGTTTCCATTGGCTCTCTCAGTGAATCTAGTACCTTACGCTCAAACTCTGGTAACTCATCAAGAAACAATACACCATTATGCGCGAGTGAAATCTCACCTGGCTTAGGATTAGACGACCCTCCCACTAAAGCGACAGCTGAACAAGTATGGTGCGGGCTACGAAATGGTCTAGCTCGCCAATTTTCTAAATTGATAGAATGCCCTATTAAAGAATAAACTGCCGCAGTTTCTAAGGCTTCATTATCTTGTAAATCAGGCATGATTGTTGGCATCCGTTGTGCCAGCATCGACTTTCCAGTACCTGGCGGTCCTAAAAATAAAGTGTTATGGCCTCCAGCTGCTGCAATTTCTAATACACGCTTTGCTGCACTTTGACCTTTGACTTCACTCATGTCTAAATGTGAGCTAGCTGAATGTGTTTTTACCGCAGGGTACTGCATGTTTAATGGCAGAGCGTCTTGACCTTGTAAATCTAACCATAGTGATTGTAGAGAGCTTACCGCCTTTCGATTACAATGTTGAGCTAGACTGGCTACCTGATCGTTGCCTTGTGGAATGTAGCAACACCTCTGTGCTTTCTCTGCCGCAAGTACTGCTGGTAAAATGGCATGGACCGAATGCACCTCACCACTTAATGTCAGCTCGCCATAAAATTCGTAGTGGTGTGACTGAAATGCCTGTAACTGGTTGGAAGCCACTAAAATACCCACTGCAATCGCCAGATCATAGCGTCCGCCCTCTTTCGGTAAATCAGCGGGGGCCAAGTTAACGGTGATCCGTTGCTCAGGGAACAAAAACTTTGAATTGGTTAACGCAGAGCGCACCCGCTCTCGGGCTTCTTTTACCGAGGTCTCAGGTAATCCGACAATATGAAACGCTGGTAGCCCATTGCTTAAATGTACTTCAACGGTGACTTCCGGTGCAGAGATCCCAACTTGGGCACGTGTATAAACTTTAGCAAGTGACATATCCTTGTCCCTTTGATTACTTAGCTATTCTGGGTATTTAAATATATGGATCACCCATTTATGATGCATTGCCAACAAGCGCAGTCCAAGGGTTGCAGACATAGCACAGACCATAATGACTTCTACAGGTAACGCCCAGTGTGATAATTGAGTATATACTATCCCACCGAATATACACGTGATGGCATATAGCTCACCCTTTAATAAAAGGGGCATATCCCCCGCTAGCACATCTCGAATAACCCCACCAAAGCACCCGGTCATCACCCCCATTATGATGGCTGTTGTATCAGGCATTCCAATAGATAGCGCTTTTTGCACCCCCATTACGGCAAAAAATGCCAGTCCAAACGCATCCGCTATTTGTAACATCTGCTGTGGAATTTGCTTATGTCGATTTAAAAAATAAACGCTGATCATGATGGCGACACCAATCGCAACAAAATAACTTGCATCATGTAACCAGAATACCTGAATATCTAAAATAATATCCCGAAGGGTTCCGCCCCCGATTGCTGTAACAGTAGCTAGCACCACCACCCCAAATCCATCCATGTGTTTACTATGCGCAATTAAAGTACCTGAAATAGCAAATACCATTACACCAAGCAAATCAAACCAATGAAATAACTCAGTCATATAAAATTACTTCCTAAAAATAGCTTATAAAAGACCAATTATCTCTAACACTGGCAGCTCGTTATTATAAAAACAACATATCAAAAATAAAAACCAGTCATTACCTACACTACATTATTAAAAACCAAAATCATTCTTATAAACTAAATAAAAGTCGCTCAGACAACCGCCATGGCATAACTTTGCTTTAATCGCTATAACGGAATTATTGAAAGTTGTAGTAAAGCTTGGAACACATTAATCAAAGATATTGATAGAACCAAAATCCTAAGTGCTAGAAACTGAGCAATAGTGTAGTTTTTAATTAATCTAATTGGTATTAGACTGGTTGGCACAATTATTCAAGGTTGTTCTGGATCCTGACTTTCGTCAGGAAAACAAAGAAGTGAGGTGCATTCGCTTCTCTAGATCCTGACCTACGTC
>NZ_JAGJEK010000021.1:0-128453 GCF_018101015.1 Pseudoalteromonas sp. MMG005
GGGGTCTGGCTGCTCACTGTCAAAGCCTACCTTTAATTGATCATTATCAACTACTTCAAATGAGAATAGCGCCTCTGAACACTCCGCTATCAAGTCTTTAATATTTTCCACTGAAACTCTATCCTTAGTCTCTAGAATAACCTTATTTTTAATGGAGGTTACCTGTGTAGTGTAATGTACTGCCATAACAGGTAACCTTTTGTGTAAAGCAAACTATGACATGTATGCCACTGTCATGATTAATTGCTTAAATAGCAGATAATACAACACTGTGAACCGCCCAGTTCACCGCTCACTTTACTCATGCTAAATAAGACTTAATTTACAAATAATGTTGAGCTTACTTTTTTATTTTTCGCTTTCCACCAGCTCTCAACAATTAAAGTTCGTAAAAGCCATCGATCTTCACCATTAAATTTCGGCTCATAAGCATTACGGGAATGGACAACTCTGCGATTATCAAAAATGAGTAAGTCTCCCTCAGCTAAAGATAACGAGATGCAATTTTTAACAATCGACTCTTTGACAGCAGCCATTGCATCTTTAGACTCATTGCTACATGCCTCCATGTAGGCTGGATCGTAAATTATCTCAGGATCGGAGGTGCCATCCAACACTTGAACTTTACTGCTTTGCAATTCGCCATCATTAATAAACGTCAAATCTTCCCAAATTAAATAGTCAAATTTGCTCAGTTGCCGCTCGTCACTATCAGATAAGTTAAGATGACGTGCAGGCATCAAGTACGTCTGTACCTTGTGATCTTCTCTTAAACAAAGCAACGACACATAATCTGCTTTCATCTCATGAAAACCATCTTCTACATGCCATTCAAGAAACACACTATTCGTCCCAACTTGTTTATTAGAATCTTGTTTTATAGGAAAAACATCATCCACTAAACCACTGGTTATTTTATCTTTAAAGTTATACAAGTAGCCTAGAGAGACCGATATAACCGATTGTAATAGCGCAGCAAAATCACGTTCTCGGCTAATTATATCATGCTTTTTAGGTGGGGTAGGGCACAGACCAGCTTGTAGAGGCAAGTTTTTTAACAGCAAGTAGCTATTCGTATTACCTTTGAACTTAAACTCCAGTAATTTCTTTTTAATTCTCTCTGGAAATTTAGTCCATGTCTCTAAATAGCTATACATAATCTCTGCACCATCGTCTGATTCAACAGACTGATGTTCACCAATAATCTTTTCTATTTTCTTTTTTTCAAGCTCTGATAAAACCAAAACGACACTGGTGCTTAACGTGTCACTGTCGCTCATATTAATTATAGAGCTACACTCTTTTCTCAATTCCATATTTCCCTCCTAAGACAAATACATGTCCCGTTAAAAGTTGTCTGTGCCTGAAATCAAATAGCGCATGCTACACATCTACCAACAACCGCAAAGCCTCGTTGGTTTTTTCTTTGGTAGCCTAAAACCGTATTGCTCAATCAAAGCAATACGGTTAAAGACAATATTTTTTAACCTGCGATTAGAGGCACTTATACATTATTTTTATATCACTATTGAATTCTTGCTTTCAGACACCACAGGTACGACTGCGGGTTCGGTTAACGCTTGCAACTCAATAACCTTCTCAGCAATATGCTGAATTGTCGGGTTACCAAATACGTCTTTAATAGACACACTCACACCATATTCACTATCAATAGAGGCGATTAATCGACTAATTAACAAAGAATGGCCCCCCAACTCGAAAAAATTTGCTGTGATACTGATCGTAGTGGCGTCTAGGTTAAGTAATTGCGCCCAAGTATCGGCTAAATTACGTTCCACATCCGTTGTGGGTGCACTATATTCATCCTGCGACAAATCTGGATCTGGGAGTGCTTTCTTATCTATTTTTCCATTTGACGTCAGTGGCCAAGTATCCACCACAATAATCGCACCAGGCACCATGTAATCTGGCAAGTTGGCTTTTAGTGATGCTTTAGTACGTGTAACAATATCTAACTGCGTACTGTGTTCAAATTCACCATCTAGTTTAATATACCCTACCAGCTGTTTACCCGTTGATGACTCTTTGGCCATCACCAGTGCAGTATCAATATCAGTCAATCCGATTAACTGTGACTCCACCTCACCCAACTCTATTCTAAAACCCCGAATTTTAACTTGGTCATCTGCACGGCCAATAAACTCTAAATTACCATCAGGCAAATAACGGACGAGATCTCCCGTGCAATATAAGACATTTCCAGTGAGATCTTGGCTCTGATTTTGTACGAACTTTTCATTCGTCAGTGCCGTGTTATTATAATACCCCATCGCTAACCCATCACCTGCCACATACAGCGTCCCAGAGACACCTTGCGGTGCTAACTGCAAATTATCATCTAATATATAAAGTGACGTATTTGGAAACGGTGTACCCAATGGCATTGAGTGCATGTTAGTTTGTGCCATATCCTGATAATTCGCTTTATAGTAACTCGTATCGATGACGGTTTCCGTTTGTCCATATAAATTGTAAACGTTTGTTTTTTCATCAATGACTTGCGTGAGTAATGCTAAATCCTCTTTTTTCCATGCTTCACACCCAATCGATATATGCTGAAAGCTCGTTAATCGGGCTTTATTCTCCAATAAGTGACTAGTCAGCACTCTAATAACACTTGGCACAAAATCACCGTAGCTCACTTGATGATGTTCTATTAGTCCATGAAGATCACTCGGAGATATCAGCGTTTGGTACGAACAAATAACCAGCTTGCCACCATTACTACATAGCGCCTTAACAATATCGCCCAACAAAATATCGACCGACAAACCAGCCATTTGTAACACTGTGAGCGGCTTCTTATCAATTTCGAATATCTCATCCCAACCTACTTTCCGCGCAATTAAGGCTTTATGCTGAACCATAATCCCTTTGGGTTTACCAGTTGTTCCTGACGTGTAAATTACGTACACCAAGTTTTCAGACGTTAAGCTTATTGATGCCTTATCAATGTTATCAATTGAATACTCGGTAAAAATAGACTCGCCATCGACCTCCTGATCCAGTATCAGCAGTTTACCCTCAACGCTAGACAATTTATCCGTCAAATGAGCCTGAGTTAATACAACCTCCGGTGTAGTATCCTCTAGAATATCATTGAGTCGCGACTGGGGGTGTGTAGGATCAAGTGGCACATAAGCCCCCCCAGCTTTTAAAATACCCAGTATACTTATCACCATTTCCAATGAGCGCTCCACACATAACCCCACCAATGTATCAGGCTTTACACCATGATTTATCTGTAAGAAGTGAGCAATTTGGTTGGCTTTTTCATTGAGTTGTTTATAAGTGAGTGATTCATTCTCAAAGGTCAGTGCAACGCCCTCTGGGGTTTTTGCGACTTGCTCTTCAAATAACTCATGGATACACTGTTCATTAGGGTACTCTAATTGCGTACTATTGAGCGTATGGACAAGATGATGAACTTCTTCTTGAGGTAAAATTGGCACAGCATAAGGTGCTTGCTCTGCCTGAACGTCCGTGTGGCTGAGATTATTTAACAATTCACACAAATGCGTGTTCAACTGAGCTATGTGAGACTCTGAGAACAAGCTCACATCGTAGATCCAATTTAAGCTCACACCTTGCTCATTAATACTCACATTCAGCTCTAAATCGAACTTAGACTGAATAAGGTCTGATTGATGCGCCTGTAATTCGACATTTGGTAATTGAAAACACTGGGCATTGCTATCACTATTAACACCAAAATCACTGTTCGTCGTGAGCATGATTTGAAATAGCGGACTGTGTTCTGTGCTTCTTGGTACCTTTAAGCGCTCTACCAATTGTTCAAATGGCACATCCTGATTTGACTGAGCATCCAAATTCACCAATCGAATATGTTCGAAAAAACGAGAGAGCGTCTCATGATGCGTGTTAGTGCGCAGCACAAGTGTATTAACAAATAAGCCGATCATCGGCTCTAGCTCAGCTTGAAGGCGATTTGCTATTGGTGTACCAATCACAATATCAGCGCTATTACTGTGTCTGGCCAATAGCAATGACAAGGCGCTATGCACAAGCATGAAAGGTGTTAAATTATGATTTTTAGCCAATTCTAACAAACCTTGCGCAAGGTTACTTGAAAGCTCATGTGTAACAATGGCACCGATATGTTGCTTTGTTTTGGGTCGCGGATAATCACACGGTAATGAGTGTATCATTGGCGCGTCATGAAGTTGCTTTTCCCAATAATTTAACTGTTTATCTAACACCTCCCCCTCTAAATATTCTTTTTGCCAATAAGTATAATCTGCGTACTGAATATCCAGTGGTGGTAATGGGTTTTCCTGCCCTTCACTATACACATGATATAAGGTAAGAAATTCTTTGATCAATACTTCCGTAGACCATCCATCCGATGCAATATGATGCATATTGAACAATAATACACCTGAATCAGATGCTTTTTTCACATAGCTGACACGCAACATTAAATCTTCTTTTAGATTAAATGGCTGGTCCATATCATGACTTATCATTGCGTTCACTGCGACAGTAAGCGCATCATCGCTCAAATGAGTGCAGTCTTCTACTTTAATCTCAAAATCAATGTCAGATACATCACGAATATATTGATGTGCACGTCCGGCTTCAGCAACGTACACAGTACGTAGCACTTCATGACGTGCTAAAATGGTGGTAAATACACGCGACAATATCGATAGATCCAGCTGACCTTTTACTTCAAAAGCGACCGGCATATTGTACTCTGCCGATCCCCCTTGCAAGCTATCTATGAACCAAAGTCTTTGTTGTGCATAGGACGTGATTATTGAATCTCCAACTTGTGCCGGCCTTGCTTTTAACTGCGGTGCGCCCGACGTGGCGTATTCTTCTAACAATTCAACAATGTCACTTTTCATGGCCACTATTTGTGCTTTAATCGTATTATCCATCGCGCCGGGAGGCGCTTTAAAAGCTAACTTACCTTTTTCTAAATAAAGTATAATGCCCTTACTATTGGCCTCTTTCAATAAATCTACAACATTCATAATAATCCTCCCTCCATCTCACTTACTTCGCTATCGTGTGTTGCATTTAGTAAGATCATTGGTTCTAAATACGCTGCCAATTCGGCAATTGTTTTATTTTGAAATAACACTCGGACGCTAATATTGACCTCAAATTGCTCTTGGATACGATTAAGTACTTTCATCGCCAACAATGAGTGCCCCCCAATGTTGAAAAAGTCATGAGATGTCCCTATCGTCATCGACGTATCCAATAGCTCTTGCCAAATAGCAACCAACTTAGTTTCCACATCCGTTGATGGCATCACATAATCCGCACTTGTGTAATTTAAAGCCAATGTCACCAACGCTTTCGAATCCAGCTTACCATTTGATAAATAGCTAAACTCTTCTAGTTCGATCAATTGGGTTGGTACCATATATTCAGGTAACGCGCCTTTCAATTTCAGGATGATCTCTTGCTCAGACACCTTGGCACCAATGTAAAACAGAGACAAACTATTACCGACCACCTTACATTGTGCTTGTTCCGACAAACCATTATTTATGACAAACATGGATACTTCCTCAGGTTCAATCCTAAATCCATTCAGTTTCACCTGATCATCAAGTCGCTCCAGATACATTAAGTTACCATCGGCTAAAATTTGTACATGATCACCGGTTTTATAGAACTTGGTAGACGCTAAATCACAGTACTCAAGCGCAGCAGCAGTGAGTTCATCTTGTCCATAATAGCCAGAAAATACCGAGTCTCCACTAATTTGCAGCTCACCCGATTCACCAACCTCTGCAACCTGGCCACCTTCCGTTATTACTCGGCAGTTCAGGTTATTAATTGGATACCCAATTGGCACAAAGTCAGTCTGTAAACGCTCATCAAAGCGCCAAAAGAGTGCATCAATACAGCACTCTGAAGGCCCATATAAATTTACAACGTCACAATTGAATGCATTCTTTGCATTGAGTGCTGTTATGGTTCTTAACGCTTCTCCCCCACAGAAAATAGTGTCTAAGTGATATGTCTGTGATTCAGAGTTTGATTCTATTAACAAGTCTAATAATGAAGGCACAATCTGCATGCGCGTAATCTGCTGTTCAGTCAAAGTCTGTTTAAATAATGCCTGATCATAATTGATTGCCTGTGGCGCTATTACCATGGTTGCACCAACCATTAGCGGACTCCAAAACTCCCAAATAGAGGCATCAAAGCTTGCTGACGTTCTTTGTAAAAAGCGGTCTTGAGAGTTAAACTTGAACTCTTCGTTTATCCAAGTCATATGGTTAAGTAGCGCTTTGTGGCTAATGCTAACCCCTTTCGCTTTACCCGTCGAACCAGATGTAAATAAAATATAAGCTAAGTCATCTGGTGCAATCTTAATCGCAGGCGCTGTAGTATCATATTCATGCAAATCCAACTCAGCATAATTAATCGAGTGACACCCCTCAACCATCACATCCCCTTGACAAATCAGAGAGCTGGCCTGTGCATCTTGTATCATAGCGCTGATACGCTGTGCAGGAAGATCAATGTCAACCGGGACATAGGCGGCCCCTGTTTTCATAACGCCCAGCATCGCAATAACAAATTCAATAGAGCGCGTAAGGCATAGCGCAATGACATCACCATGACCTATACCTGCGGCGATCAAACAGTTCGCCAATCGATTTGCATCGTCATTAATGTCAGCAAACGTATGCTTTTTGCCATCAATTTGTATTACAGAACCACCCGTTGTGTCTGCAATGTTGGTAAACTGATCCAATACTGAATGACAACTCGCTGCGACGGTGTCACCCCGGCCTTGATAAGCATGCTGCTCCTGAGTACGTACCTCACCAATGTGCTTTATTAAATCAGCTTTACAACTTGCTACAAAATATGCCATTGCCTGTTCATCCATATAACCTGTGTCATATGTAAACTGTAATCGGCTATTTTTCCCCTGATTAATAAAGATAAATTGTATTTTTAACGCTTCCGATAGACTAATAATTTGTTCAACATCACAGTGCGACGCTGACGATCTTTCAATACTATCAAAAATGAAACTAAACCCTGAAGTTTCATGGTCATGACTTTTAATAAAGCATTCACCATAATCAACGCCCTGCTCACTTAATGCTTGCTCCTGTTTAATTGCGGTATCAAACACTCCATCCATGTCAGGAAATAAAGGCACTGCTCGACTTAACGGTCCGATAGCATCGGCAAGATCACAGTCTGCACGACTATCAAATACTCTTGATAGCACCGCGTCTGATGAGTATCTTTTTAGTGTGTGTCTCAAACTAGCACAAATCACTTCTGCAATACTCACTTGATGTGTAAATGCATAACTCGCAATGGGATCATACAGGTCATCTAGCGCCATCTTAGCAAACGCATACACACTTTCTGTCGTCTGAACATAACGTTGTAACGACAGCTTTTGCTCTAACGCTCGCTCACTTTTATCTCGAGACCAAAATTTACGGGCATCTAATAATTCTTCATCTAGTAGGAAATCACCTAACCAAGGTGCCAAATCTTCATATTGAATGACCTCGTCATGTAACCGCCCTTGTGCATCCTGAAGGCGGCCGTTACCTGCATCAATTAAAGATTCAGCCAAATAATTCAGTGAGAAAACATCAGTGTTCAACCCCATAACTTCAAGGTGAAGCCAACATGAATCGACCATTTCTGCCACGACAACTCGTATCCACGGTACAGTTACACTGCTAATTGACTGTGTTTTTGACTCTTTTTTCTTTTGCTCAGTGACCTCATCTTCATTCAGACCGTGCCAATTCACAGTAGAAAAATGAATTGGCATGTCGGTGGCAACGTGCTGCCATAACGCCCCCAATTCATCGGTTTCATAATGTGTGCGAAGGATGTCGAAACACCCGACCAACTGATGTAAATACGCTTCAATACTCTGAGCATTTAGCATACCAGGGTAGACAGCACTAATAGCGGCAGTATTTAATTGTTCTTTATTCGTATTCTTTAGCTGATTCCAATGCGCTCGTTGGATCGGAGACGCCAGCACTTTATTATTCATTGGTTATTCCTTGTTTTTCCGGTTGATGAACAACCAAAAAATATTCATGTGTGTTTATCTAATTATCAACAAAGAACTCACGACACTTGTAAAAGCATCAATTTAATTTTCGGGAAAGTGATATTTACTGTAAAAATGAGCCTAGCTATATAATATTATTTAAATAATAAATTTATAAGAAGCTAGCTCTCTCTTAGTAACATCTTTGTTGCTCTAATTTATCTTCCTACAAAAAGCCCATTTCCATTTCTTCTTGCTGGGCATTGTCTGATTCAGGAACGTAGGCACCTGTATCCGCAAAATGCTGCATTTCTTGGGCAATTTCACTTAATACAATATTGATATTATCTAGCTTTTCTTGATTTTTTCGTAATTCAACTTGTTCACCGACAATGCTAAAATCAAGATACTTTTTAAAAGAAGTAAAATCCTTGTATTGTGCATAACAACCTGCAAATAAACCTTCCCACCCAGCAAAAGGAGGTGGATACCTGAATTTATCATGCTCTTTAAAACCAAATTTAGGATTAGTAATAATTACTTTAACCGCAATGCCTATTCGTTCAAATTGAGATGGTCCTGACGAATGAAATTGATTGGCCCTGAAAATATAAGCATCACCCAATGAAGGTTTAACAACACAACTTGTTTTCATGTCACTTTTAGATAGTGTAGAGATTTTTCCTTTTGCATCATAATATAAGAAGCTCTCATTTAAAGTACGTATGTCCAGCGACGTAAATTCTTGAGCAACACTTAAATAATCAGGCGATTGTGTTTCGCCATCAATTAAAAAGTTACTTTTCGGAAATGAATCTTCATCGTACAAACTCGGTACATCTTCCGCAGTCATTACTTCAAATAAAGGCTTTTCATCTAATTTTTCTAAGGCTTTTTGACGATACAATGGTATCCATAAGTTGTAACAAGGCCCCATCCATTGATCAATTGAATCAATATGCCATTGGTACTTGTTCTCTTTGTTTAACTCTGAAACCGGTCTAACCGCTGAGTTTTCTAAGTTTACAGGTGCAACAAAATCATTTACATAAGCAATATCACTGCGACTTAAACCAGGATGAAGATCCTTTAAACCATCGATCACAATATCCAAAAACTCATCAGAATTCGACTCAATAAACTTCCTATTTACATAGTGGAGTTGATCATAAAAACAGTCTTTTTTTTCAATACCTGTAATTGTAGAGTGTACTAGTCCCAGTAAAAGCCTATTAGGAATAGGTTTATCTAATTTCAACATAAATGCTGCACCTTTAAATACCGTAAGTTTAAATCAATAATTACATAATAAAAAATTGAGAAGTGAAAATCACCCCTCAAACAAATCCGTAATACAAACTAGAAAACAACACTAACAAAATAAGACAAGTGGGATTATCTTTCTTGAAAGTATATTCATCGCATTTATTTTATATTATTGTACATAATCAATTATTAAATATATTTCAATTAAAAACTCAAGTCAATTAATACTTATTAGAATATAAATCAATTAGAAAAACTTAAGTTTCAATAAAAAATGCGTCAACCTCTCATGCGTGAGACATTAACGCATCATCACTGTTACCCCATCGCAACCAACACTTTACGGTCCCCTTTAAACGGTTTCCTGCCGTGTGCGACCAGCCAGTTATCAAGTAGTAGTACGTCTCCCGCAACCCAGTCAAATTTAACTTCTTCTTTGAGATATGCCAGACGGATCGCTTCCACTGTATCATCATCAATTGCGCTCCCATCACCATAACTCGTAGAATATGGAAATTCAGCAAGCGATAAATCTTCTTCCATTCTCGCTTTAACATCTGGGCACAACGTATTTGTATGCCAAAACGAAATATGATTAAACCAAACATTTTCACCACTTACAGGGTGAGCATGCACGGCCTTTCTCACTTGTTCGGTTACCACTTTATCTGCTGCTAATTGAGTGACTTTAAGATCTACTTTTTCTCCATAAGCCTTAATCTCTTCAATGTCATCCATCCCGAATGCTTTCTCAACGCTTGGGCCATATCCATTGCCATAGTTTCTGCGTAACAACCAGCCATCGCGTTTTTCGAATTCGGATGCAATCTCACTACCAATGCGATTAAGTACTTTACGAACATCAACTAACTGGGTTTGCCCCCCTTCATCAGGGGCATCTAAGCAACAAAATGCTAATTTGTTAGGTGGTTCAGTAACATATGACAGCTCATTGTGTAAGGAGATCTCTTGGTCTGCTGGGAATTCTGTTGCCGTATACACACCTTTAGCGAGCTTAGTTCTCGGTGTTGCCCCCTCCACATACTTTGCTGTCTCTTTAATACCTTGGGCAACAAATGCCTGAAAGTCTGCTTCACTATGAATATTAAAACCTCTGAACAGTACAGCACCAAAGTCAGCTAAATCCTTTAATACCTGCTGCTCATTCTGATTGTACCATGTTGGTAAATCAACGTTAGGTACATGACATTTATATACGATTGGCAAGGTCGGCGACTCATCTAAAAAGACCCTAGAAACCACCGAACTCTTTGATGTTTTCGTTTCCGAGCTTTTGTTTCGCCACTTGTTAAAACTCATGCTACGTTTCCTTCAATTGGGAATTGTTTTTTATTTTTCACAGGCTTAAATTTACGCTTAGCCGAACGTAACTTACTACGAGCATGTTGATCTAGCTGTGCTTTAACCATAGTTAACGTTAAACTTGACTGCTCACCCAATATCAACAGCTCAATCACTTTTTCTAATTTTGTAAGCTCTGTTTGATTAAATGTACTGCCGTTTAACGACCAAACACCACTCACTAATTGCGAATTTATATTCGTAATTAACAAACTGACTGGACATTTATTTACTGTCAAACCGCCGTGTGACTCTTTTATTAAGTTGTTCAAATTGAAATCTAATCGGTAGTCAAATATGTTTTTCAATGTCACTCGATGAAATTTATTATATTCCTGAGTTATCCATTTTTGATCTACAAAACCATTTTCCAAATCATGATGTAACTTATTCAATGTTTCAATCATATTAGTTTGCACAGTGCCACTGTTATCAAACTGATTAAAAATAAAACCAGACGATGAACCAGCTATCGGTAAGCCAGAAACAGTGCTTAACACACATGTACTTTCTAAATGAATTGCTAAGGCCATATTAAAAATAACTGAAAAAGCTGAGGCCATAGAAACATTATACTGACATGCTAATGTCTCTAATGCAATAGATACTTGTTTGTCTAATAAAAGATCACGCGTGAGCATTCCCTCTCCAACATGCTGACTTTTGCTCATAATATGTTCGGGGGTTGGAAAACTTTTAATCTCTTTTTGCCAAAAAGCAGATTGCTCACTCAGTCTCTTTTTATCAATTTTTCCATTGCTAAGCAATGGCATACGATCAACAACAACACAATTTTTAGGCAGTAAGTAAGTAGGCGATGCATCTTTAACCAATTTTTCGAGTCGACTAAGTTGCCCTTGTATATCGTCATTATTATTAATGAAACTTGCATACACAATATCTTCATACACAACAACTTGACGGACCGCTTTGTTTGATGACACTGCCGCCTCTAACTCTAGACTTTCACGAGTCACACTGCGATCTTTATAATCAATAATCGATAATGTGCCATTGTTCAGCTGTCTAACCTGTAATTCACTATCATACCAGCCTTTACCTGATACGCCTGAAGTATAAAGATGCCCAACAGCGCCCTGTGGTACAGGTGCTGCATTTTTGTATAGAACTTTAGTCTGATCATTGTCGCAAATATGGCCTAAATTTATGGGCTCTCCAGTAACGACTTGTCCAGCACTAATGTAAGTCACCATGTCAACATTGAGTACCGTATTTACGGGGTAAAGTGCGCTCCACTGCCACACTAAGTTTTGGCACCCATGCTCAGCTACCACAGATACCTGTTCAAGACTATAATCATTGCGGCAGGGCAACTCAGCCAATAGCGAGGGTGTTAACGTCACATGGCTGATTTCTTTAGAGATTAATACATCTCTCAATGCATATTGATTATCATGTAGCACTAATTTGGCACCTGCCGTTAAACCACTGAGCCACTCTGTTACACACAGACTTGAGGAAGTGGGTAAAATCAACAAAGAAGACTCATCAGTCAGGGCCATACTTTTTTGTTGTCTCAATATTTGCGCACATACCGTGCCATGGCTAACTTGAGTACCATTGCCACAGCCACTTTCAATGGCAGGATCCCCCTCACTCAAAATCACTTCACTAAAGTCTAAATCATCGTCGTCATATTCAACATAAAGAGACTCATCTATAATTAAACTCGTTTTATTGCATGTCTTAGCAAGCCTATTTGCATGAATCAACATGTTACCAGAGCGTAAACATTTATGCTGATCTGACAGTGTGCCATACTGCTTTAGTTCATGATAAGCATACACCCCACCCGCCTTTAGCACAGCTAACAATACCACATAGCATTGGATATTTTGCGCTAAACAGACATCAACCGTTTGACCACTAATTAAGCCTTGGGCGATTAAGTATCTTGCTAATCGATTGGCTTTGCCGTTGAGCTGCTGATAACTGATCAATTCATCGTTATCTTGAATTGCAATTGCTTCCTGCTTCGAGTGCGCCACTTGCTCAAACAATTCATTCACTGAATCTAAGCCACTATTTAAACTCTGCTTATTCAAAGCCTTAACTTTAGGAGACAGTGCAATATGTTCAATATCCATATCCACGCTTTTTGATAACTGCTTTAAAACCAAATCAAAGCTTTCAGACAACCCTTTGATTGTTTGTATATCAAATAAGTCCGTCGAATAGGTTAAGTTAAGCCACATCCCCGCGTCATCTTCCTCCGCGACCATTTGAAGATCATATTTCGTTAGCGAATTTTCACCCATGACCGGATAGGTATCCAAGTCAGCAAGCTTAAACTCTGATTGTTCTGTATTTTGCAATGTAAACATTATTTGAAATAACGGACTATGGCTAAGTTCTCTGGGGATTTTTAATTTATCTACCAATGAATCAAACGGAATATCCTGATTATCAAAGGCCGATAAGGTATTTTGTCGATTTCTCGATAATAAAGAAGAGAAACTCTCACCTTCTTTCCACTGACTACGGTACATCATGCTATTGATAAAATAGCCAATCATTGGCGCGACTTGAGGATGAGCCCGACCTGCAATTGGGCTCCCGATCACCACATCTCGAGTCTGGCTCCAACGCCCAATTAACACAGAGAAGGCACTATACAACAACATAAACAAAGTTGACTGATTGGCTTTGGCTATCGACTTCAAATCATTCATCGTCTCATTACCAATAAACCATGAGTATGTGTCACCGGCAAATTTTTGATGCTGCGCTCTAGGCCGGTCAAATGGTAGGGAGTGACTATACGGCGCCCCTGCTAGCATTTCCTTCCAAAAAACCAACTGATCGGCGATCTTTTCATCTGTATAGTGGTTGCGTTGCCAATGTGCATAGTCACAATATTGAATATCAATCGGTGGCAAGGTGTTTGGCAGCTTTTTACAATAGCTATCATACAAGGTAATAAATTCACCAATCATAATCGCCTGAGACCATGCATCTGACGCTATATGATGAAGTGTAAACAACAACACATGGTCGTGATCAGCGCGTTTCAGCACTTTTGCCTTCAACATTAAATCAGATTGTAAATTGAAGACTTGATTCATCTCTTTGGCAGACCACTGCTGTACTTGGGCCCTCTGATCCATTTCAGAGTATTCACTCAAGTCAATAAGTGGCAACTCCATATGCTGCAATGACTGCACCAATTGACGCACTTCACCTTCTTTCTCAATATATACCGTTCGCAGCACTTCATGCCGTTCGATTAATACATTCAATGCCCATTGTACTGCCGCTAAGTTAATCTCGCCTTTTAAGCCAAACGCAGCATGAATATTATATTGGCTACTTCCCCCTTCTAACTGATCTATAAACCAGAGTCCTTGCTGCGCAAAAGACAAAGGCAATACCGCTTTTTTATCAACCGGTATAATGCGTGTTTTATCTTGTGCTTGCTGCTTCTCCTGCTCTTGTTTTTGTAAATAAGAGCTAATTTCATTTTTATTGTTTCTGATCAATGACTTTAAACTTTCTGGAAACTCGCCTTCCTCACTAATATAAGCCAGCTGCGAACCTTTAAGATAAAGTACAATATTACAAGCTTCTGCATGTGCGATAATTTGTTGTGGTGAATTCATTAAAATGTTCCTTCTTCTACAGCTTTACCCGCTTCTAATAATTGCGCTTTCTTACTCTCAACTTGAGTATCCTCCAGCTCAATCGCCACTTTTTTAGCTAAGTGCTTAATCACTGGTTGTTCAAAAAATTCCGAGATAGATACAACAGACTCTCCGACTGAAAAAGTTTTCCTCACTTCACTAATTACGCGCGTCACAACTAAAGAGTCGCCTCCGAGGTCAAAAAAGTTATCTTCGATGCCTATTTGTTCAATACCCAAAACATCTTGCCAGATAGCAACCAACTTTTGCTCTATCTCGTTGCTTGGTTCAACATAATCACTGTCAAGTTCTGGTCGTTCATATAACGTTTGTTGTGACTCGCTAGGTGCCTTGTCAACCCACTGTTTTAAACGACTATCCAACGCACCGGTTGAGTGAACTAATTGCGGATAGTACGACATAGATAGTAACTGACTAAAAGCGGTCTCACCTTCTTCGGGAGTCATTGAAAAGCCGATATTATTCGCGGCTTCACCTGAAAAGTCCCAGCCATCCCAATTAACACTGATCCATCGCTCATCTTCTTCAATATGTTTGTTTTGTACAAACGCATCCATATAAATATTTGCAGCCGCATAAGCACTGAAACCCAATCCGCCGAGCACTGATGACAACGAAGACATCAGTAGGCAAAAATCGACATTTCGATTGCGCAATAACTTGTCCAGTACCATAACACCCGCGACCTTTGAACTATATTGTTGTTCAAAGTCCTGCACCGTTGTTTCAACTAAAGCAGTCATTGACCCATGTAGCTGCCCTGCAGCATGAATAATACCGTTTACCTTGCCAAAATCACGTTCAACCGCATTGAATACTGCTTCCATTTGTGTCAATTCCGCTGAATCTGCAGCCATTACTGACACTTGAGCCCCTCTCGATTCTATCTGTTGAATCTGATTAATACGCTCACAGACCTTTGATTCTGGTTGACTTTGTATTAAGCCGCTCCACTCACTCCGTTGCGGAAACTCCGAACGACCGACGAGCACTAATTTAGGGTTGCTTACCGTTTTACTAATATATCCCGCGAGCAGTAAACCTATGTTACCCAACCCACCGGTGATCAAATAAACGCCATTATCTTTAAGCGTATGTGCCGCTGGCGCATCAGCTGCAATGTGAGTTTGTTCATATTGCTTCTCCCAATACTGTGAGCCTCTCAATGCAGCCGTTGTACTGCGCTGTATGGACATAAGCTCAGTAGATAGCCTCTTACCTAAACGAGTCAAATATGTATCACCCCGATGTGGTTGCAGTTGAATATCAATATGACGACATGATAGATCAGGGTATTCTTGCGGTGCCACCTTACATAAACTGGTTATGGTTGCTTGTCCTGGGTTAATCAACTCCTCCCCTGTCACACTTTCAATCTCATTGGTAATACAATCCACCGCAATATCAGTACTCAGGTCAGCTTTAACAATTGCCTTCATAAAATATAAAGCACTTAAGGCCCCGCTTTGCTGCGTACTCCAAAAACTATCCATATCATCTGAAGGGTTCTGCGCACCAGACGATATGCTCGTTAGGTGTACTAAACGAGTCAGCGGAGTACGCGCATTCACAGCATCAAGCAATGTGTAATGTTCCGCCTCTTGGCTCATATCAAAAGTGTAATTGTTCTCACCAAGGTAACTGAATGTATCACCCGGATACGCGCATACCACCGTGTGACCAAGTGCGTGTAAATGTGCCGATAGCTGCTCTGCAACACCTTCAGTATCCATGATGAGCAGCCAAGATTTTAATGCTGTATCGAGCTGCATTTTTCCCTGTTTAACTGCCGCTTTTTGTTTCCATGTCGGCACTGACCACCACATATCTGAAGGTAGTTTGGCATTCGGATTGTTCACTCGGGTAGTTGGTAATACGCTTCCCGCTTCTATCCAATAACGTGTTTTTTCAAATGGGTAGGTAGGTAAAGGGACTCGACGTCCGCGCTGACCCAAATTGAATGCATCCCAATTAACATTAATACCATTACTCCACAGTTTGCCTATCGTATCTTGTAGGCTAACGACATCACAAGTCGATTCATTCGGATGTCGTGTCGTGGGTACGATGACATGTTCCCGCGCCTGCGCGCTCTTTCGCGCTAATGTAGATAAACTTCTACCAGGCCCAACTTCAATCATAACCTTCGCAGAACATAAATCTTCATCGTCAGACAAAATCGTCTCAATCCCATCCGCAAATAGCACTGTGCCTCTTAAGTGATTCGCCCAATAGTGTGGATCCTGAGCTTGCTCAGCCGTAATAAACTGACCCGTCAGGTTTGACACATAACGCATAATGGGTGCGTGCAACGTTACACCTTTAATCACTTGTAAGAATTCATCTAAAATGACATCCATCATTTTTGAATGAAATGCGTGCGAAGTATGTAATGGGCGATAGCTAATATTGCGCTCATCCAGTAGTTTCTCTAAATGTGTCAAATCTTCTTTGCTACCCGATGCAACACAGTTATTAGCAGAGTTTACGCCTGCCATACATGTGCCAGTCATAACCAACAGCGGACGTAAATGCTCCGCTGCCATCGATATGGATAACATGCTGCCTGGCGCAGCTTGTTGCATGAGCTGCCCTCTTGCACTCACCAACTTTAACGCATCATCAAGTGTAAACACACCTGCCAAGCACGCTGCAACATATTCCCCGATACTATGTCCTATCATCGCATCAGGCTCGATACCCCAAGACTGTAATAGCTTCGCCAAGCTATACTCGATTGTAAATAGCGCGGGTTGAGTGATATGCGTTTGATTTAAAAGTGTCTGCGCCATATCCGTGGTCACTGAACCATTCTCACTCGGATAAATAATCGCTTCTAGAGATTCTCCTGATAATAATGCTAAGTGCTGTGCACATTGGTCAAATTGTGCTTTAAACGTTGGCTCATTGATATAAAGTTGTTTCGCCATATCTACATATTGCGCCCCTTGTCCAGGGAACATAAATATAATTGAGCGGTTGTCACCTTCATTTTTCACAACCTTTGGATTGTCTTTTAATTGACTAATTGCATCCTCTATCGACTGACAAGACACGTGAGTACTGTATTCATACTGTGTTCTGCCAACCTGCAATGTGTATGCAATGTCGTGCATACTGACGCTACGCTCTGTTTGCTGCTCTAAATGATGGACTAAATTGTGACATGCCGTTTTGACTGCCGTAGGAGATTGTGCCGAAATAGGTATCAGCCAAGTATCTCGTGGTGAGGTACTCGGTGCTACCTCTGGGGCCTGCTCCATAATCACATGCGCATTTGTGCCTCCAATCCCAAAAGAGCTAATACCAGCACGTCTTACTGCATTCTCTTCACATTCCCACGTTTTCAAGTCCTTGTTAATATAAAAAGGTGTCTTCTCAAAATTTATCTGAGTATTACTTTGTGTAAAGTTAATGCTAGGTGGGATCAGCTTATTTTTCATTGCTTCAACCACTTTAATCATGCCAGCAGTACCTGCAGCAACATCTAAGTGACCAATATTCGCCTTTACTGACCCCAATGCACAATAACTTTTCTGTGGTGTTTTATAGGCTTTTTGCAAAGCCTTAACTTCAATAGGGTCCCCTATTTTAGTCCCTGTTCCATGCGCCTCAAGATACTGAATTGACTCTGCATCAACATTGGCATTATCCATCGCCTTTTTAATTACCGCCGTTTGTCCCGAAATACTCGGCGCCATATAGCCGACTTTCTGAGCCGCATCATTATTTACCGCGGTCCCTTTGATCACAGCATGAATCGTATCCTGATCTGCCAGTGCTTTATCTAAGCGTTTCAATAAAAGTACGCACCCACCACTGCCACCGCGAGTACCCGATGCATTCACATCAAAAGGTCGACAATGCCCATCAGATGAATTTACGCCCCCTTCAACATAAGAGTAACCGTCTGGTTTTAATGACGCTAAGCGCGCACCACCAGCCAATGCCATATCACACTCATTAAGCAGTAAGCTATTACATGCTTGATGCACATTAACCAGTGAAGAGGAGCAAGCTGATAATACATTTAAACTCGGCCCCGTTAAGTTCAATTTATATGACAACTTTGTGGCTAAGAAGCCTGCACTCGTGCTAGAAACAAGGCTCTGCGCAGCTCCACCAACTACATCTGGGTTGGAAATTAGATTCTCGATTAAATAGGCACTGTCGGTCACACCAACAAAGACACCCACATCCTTCGGCTGTGACCTGTCACCATACCCTGAGTGCTCTAACGCATCAGAAGCAACTTCAAGCATAAGTCGGTGCTGCGGATCTAATAACTCAGCCTCTCGAGGTGTAAAATCGAAATGTTTCGCATCAAAATCGGCAATGTTATCTAACACGTCCATCGATTTCACATAGTGTGGATCTTGAAGTACGAGAGGATCAACGCCCGCAGCCTTTAATTCTTCATCACTGAAAAACTGTATTGATTCTTCCCCTGAGCGAATATTTTCCCAAAATTTATCGACATTATCAGCCCCTGGGAACCGCCCTGCCATACCAATCACAGCTATATCGGTATTACCTAACTCAACTGTTCTTGCTGATTTAGGCGGTAACGCTTCCTCTTCTGCTGCGCAATCATCTGATAAGAACTGCGATAAACTGTGTATCGTTGGATATTCAAATATATCAGTGAGCTCAACTTCTAAGTCCAAGCGTTCCTGTATGACTTTTTGCAAAGTAATACTCAATAAAGAGTTGCCACCCATTTCAAAGAAATTACTATTCGTTGACACTTTTTCTAGCTCTAGTAATTCACACCAAATAGCCATTAGTGTTTTTTCTATGTCATTTTTAGCGCTAACAAAAACCTCATTACGCACAACATCCCCAGGATGTGGCAATGCATTTTTATCCATTTTACCATTAGCAGTTAAAGGCCATTCATCTACCAAGATAATGAAGCTCGGCACCATATAATCTGGGAGCTGTTTTCCTAATGCCATTTTAATGTCAGCAACCAATATATCCCGCTGATCTGTTTTTGTATCGTGCTGTGCTTTAACATAGCCCACTAACTGCTGTGAACCTGCCACTTTATGTGTTGTGACAAGTGCTGAATTCACCAGTGCTAATTTTTCTAATTGTGCTTCAACCTCGCCAAGCTCGATTCTAAATCCACGGACTTTCACCTGATCGTCAGAACGGCCTATAAATTCAAGGTTACCGTCTGGCAAATAGCGCACTAGATCCCCCGTTTTATATAAATGAGTTGAGCTGTTTGTGGTGTTTTCATCGTAAAACGGGTTCGTAATGAAGCGTTCGGCTGTCAAATCAGGGCGATTTAGATAACCACGTGCTAATCCATTTCCGCCAATATGAAGTTCACCGATACCACCATATGGCACCAGCATATTATTGTGCATGACAAATAGTGATTTACCTGGCAGAGCTTTACCAATACTGACATCATCACGGCAGTTGAGCGATGCAACCGTACTCCACACTGTCGCTTCCGTTGGACCATATTCGTTAAACAACACAACTTGTTGATTAGCAAACTTTTGGTAATGCTTTTCAACCACATTCTTTGAACAACTTTCCCCAGCAACAATTGCCCCTTTCAATGCTGGTAGTGTGGTACTGTCGACTTCATTAAGTATCAAGTCATAGAAGCTCGGCACCATCAATAAATGGCTGATTTCATGCGCTTTTAACTGGTTTACAATATATGAGGTATCACCCTTGCTGTGTGTGCTCAGTAAACATAGCTTTGCACCGCCACATAAAGTGGAAAAAATACCTGCAACTGAACTATCAAACGACATCGAAGAAATCAGCAAAAAACTCGTGAACTCAGTGTATGTTTCATATCGGCATTCAGTCGAATAGACCAATGACTCATGTTCAATCATGACGCCTTTAGGCTGACCTGTTGAACCTGACGTGTAAATAACATATGCCAGATTAGATGCGGTTAAATTTATCGTGCTTGGTAACATGTTTTCTTTCGAGTATTGCGTGAATACATGCGTAACGTGAGCAGCTGCAACTTCTCCCAAATTATCCAATGGTACAATCGTCCCTTGGAAATCGGATAACACATCCTGCACTTGAGATTGACACAATACTAAGTTTAACTGGGCGTCTTCCAGCATGTAATTCAGACGTGATTGAGGATAGTCAGGATCTAACGGCACATAAGCACCACCAGCTTTTAAAATTCCCAGAATACCAATGACCATTTCAACCGAGCGTTCAGCACATAAACCAATGAAAGTGTCAGGTGTTATACTATGATTAGCGTGGATATAATGTGCCAATTGATTCGCTTTTTCGTTCAATTGTTTATACGTTAATTGCTGGTCCTCAAACACAACAGCAATATTATCTGGGTTCTCTTGCGCCTGGTGCTCAAACAATTCATGAATACATTTACCTGTTGAGTAGTTCATTTCATTGTCATTTAAATCATGTATCAAATGGCGCGTTTGCGCTGCTGATAACATAGGCACTGTCTGTGGTGATTGAGTTGATGGAGTTTGGCTCAACCCTGTTAATAAAGTACACAGATGCTCATTCAACTCTTTAATATGTTGCTCTGTAAATAAGCTAACATCATATGTCCATCGCAGCCCAACGCCCTCATCACTGATATTTAAGTCAATATCGAGGTCAAATTTGACCTGAATAAGATCAGATGCATTGGCGCTTAACTCCACATTAGGCAATTGAAATGAATCAATGCCATTTTCACCATCGATACCATAGCTGGTACTCGTGGTCATCATTATCTGAAACAGCGGATTATACGCTTTACTCCTTGGGACTTTAATGTGATCGATCAATTGCTCAAAAGGCACGTCCTGATTTGATTGTGCATCTAGGTGCACCTGCTTAATGTGTGAAAAGAAGTCAGTCAGTGAGTTATGTTCCGTACTCGCCCTGAGTACTAACGTATTAACAAAGAAGCCAATCAAAGGCTCTAATTGTGTTTGCAACCTATTGGCTACTGGCGTGCCGATCACAATATCATGGGTATTACTATGGCGAGATAGTAATAAAGAGAGTGCACCATGCAATAGCATGAATGGCGTCAACTGATAGTCTTGAGCGACAGACATAAGCTGCTTTGCAATATGACTCGGTAATGTACCTCTTACCACCGATGCCGCTTGCTGCTTATTAACTGGACGAGCATGATCAAGCGGTAATGAATGAACCGCAGGCACCTCATCTAGTTGCTTTTCCCAATACCCTAACTGCTTTTCTAGCACCTCACCCTCTAGGTATTCACGCTGCCACTGAGCATAATCGGCATATTGAATGTCAAGCGCTGGTAATGGGTTATCTTGATTTAAATAGTAAGCATGATACAGCGTCAAAAACTCTTTTGTTAACACCTCTACTGACCAGCCATCTGAAGCAATATGGTGCATATTAAATAGTAATACCCCGGATTGCTCTGTTTTCTTCAAATAACAGACTCGCAGCATTAAGTCACTTTCAAGATCGAATGGTGTCGTAATATCTGCGTCAATCAGTGCTTGTATCGCGTGATCTTGAGTCTCATCCGTGAGATGGGTTAAATCTTCTTGCTGAATACTAAAATTCGCCTCAGCCATATTCTGAACTTGCTGTAATATTTGTCCGTCTTCTTTAAGATATACAGTACGTAGCACTTCGTGTCGTTCGATAATGGTACTAAACACAGCATTTAACAGCGTGCTATCAAGCGTTCCTTTAACATCGAAAGCCATTGGCATATTATATTCTGGCGACCCACTTTGCAGGTTATCAATAAACCACAAGCGTTGCTGAGCAAATGACACCTTTGCTTTGCCCGTCGGTCGGTCAAACGCCTTGATCTGGTCACCCTCGGTTTGTTCACTGTACATCTCAGCCAATTGTATAAGGTAATCAACCAAAATTGCCTTGTTATTTTTGATTAAATCACGCAGCTCACTGGTGATAGCCCCTTTTGGCGCTTTTGCTTTAAGTTGATTATTATCGTCTAAATAAAGATCAATATCCGACATCGCTAATGTATTAATTATATTTTTTGCATTCATTTTAAAACTCGACCTCTTCCATTTCACTTTCAACACGTTGCGTTAAACGTTCTTTTAATTGCTGTTTTGTTATTATCACATCACACAGCTGTGCCAATTCTTTTATATAAGGTGTGTCATACAGTACTTTTAAATCTAACGACAAGCCGAATTCGCTTTGAATATGACTAAATAGTCGAACCATCAACAGTGAATGGCCTCCTAGGTCAAAAAAGCTTGCTGTCGTGCTAATTTTACTCGTCTCTAAGTTAAGTAACTCTGCCCAAATCGCGACAAGCGCTTTCTCAGTGTCTGTTTCTGGTGCCGTATATATACCTTCGTGTGCACCCCCTTGTGGTTCGGGTAGCGCTTTTTTATCTATTTTACCATTGGGTGTTAATGGCCACTCATCCACAATCACAATTGCATTGGGCACCATATAATCAGGTAAACGTTGCATCAACGCAGACTTAATCTGGGAGGCATAATTATCAGTTAACGCATCCCCCTGCATATGGCTATGCAATTTTACATACCCACTCAATAGCGGTTGCCCATCCACGTATTGCATCATTGCGAAAGCTGAATCAACCCACTCTAATTGCGCAAGCTGTGCTTCAACTTCACCGATTTCGATTCTAAAACCACGTATTTTCACTTGATCATCTGCTCGACAAATAAATTCTAAATTGCCATCTGATATATATCGAACCATATCCCCACTTCGATAAATACGTTCCGATTTGCCAGATTCAGTTGTAAAAGTGGTGAACTTTTCTTCAGTCAAATCTGAGCGATTCAGATAACCTCGTGTCACCCCATCACCCGCAATGCATAATTCACCTATAACACCGAGAGGTGCTTGAATACCGTTATTAAGCACGTAGAGCTGAGTATTGTTTATTGGCCGACCTATTAATACACTCGCACTACACTGTGCCAAATCACGTACATCACTGACGGAATAAGTTGTACAACCAACCACCGTTTCCGTTGGTCCATATTCATTAATATATGTCGCATTTGGTAGGCATTCACCTTGCCATTTGTTTACTATTGCTGTTGTTAGCTGTTCACCACCAATCACAATGCTATGTGCATGCAGACATGGTGTCTCATTGGTGAAAAATGGAAATAAACCATCTAAATGCGTTGGCGTTATTTTAAACATCCAACTATCGCCTTGCTCAAATAGGTACCAAGATAACAACTCGAAGGTACGCAGCATGTCCTCAGGCAAAACCACCAATTCTTTACCCGATACTAACGGTGTTAATAAACTTGTCACCGTTGCATCAAAGCTCAGTGGAGAGCTCACTACAGCTCCTTTATGGTCCGGTTGCCAATATTTCTTCGCATGACATAAATAATTAACAACACCTCGATGCTCAACTAACACACCTTTTGGTTTGCCAGTTGATCCTGATGTATAAATAACATACGCCAAGTGGTTTGACGTTAACGCTTGAGCTTTGCGATTCAAATTGTTGACTGGTAAATGGCCAAATATTGAATTTGCGCTAGCCTGTGCGGTACACAAATCATCAATTTCAATCACTTGTGCGCTAAACTCTCGGTGAAGCGCGCTAAAAGCCGATTGAGTCAATATCAAATGGACATCAGCATCCTCAACCATAAACTTTAATCGTTCTAACGGATAACTTGGATCAAGCGGCACATACGCCCCACCCGCTTTTAAGATAGCCAACACCCCAACCACCATTTCCAATGATCGTTCGACACTCAGTCCAATCAGAGTGTCGGGTGTAACTTGATAATCTGTGACTAAAGCATGTGCCAATTGATTGGCTTTTTCATTCAACTCATTATAAGTAAATTCAATGCCCTCAAACACCACTGCAATATGGCTAGGGTTGGCTCTCACTTGTTCTTCAAACAATTCATGGATACACATATCTTTTGCGTAATCACTGTGCGTCTCATTCAGTGTATGCGTTAGGTGTTCCACTTCATTTTTCGGTAAAATCGATATTGCAGTTAGAGGCACATTTTGCTCAGCTTCTAAGCTCAGTAATAGACCATTCAGTGCATGTGTAAAATAGTCATGCAACTTTTCAGCACTGGTACCATTGGCTGTTTGAATTGAAATATTAAAGCCACCAGATGCATCATAGTCATCAATATTAATGAATACAGCATAGTTATTTCTTTCTTGTGCCCCTAATATGTTGCATCCACTAATGATCTCATTCTCGCCTTGCATTTCATGAGAATGACGATAGTTTAAGACTGAGTTAAATAACCCTGAACCTAAAGGCGTTAGGTTAAGTACAGACGATAATGGCGTTTGCTCAACTTCAATCAGTTCCTGCAGGTTGACCGAAACTTGTTCCACAACGTCTTTAACATTTCGCCCCGCAACTGATACTCGAAGTGGCAGAGTATTAATGGCCATGCCCATTGTTCTTTGGCTGCTGGCATAATTGTTTAGCCTACCGGACAATACCGTACCAAACGCAATATCAGTGTTATTCGTACATTGCGATGCCACTAAAGACCAAGCCGTATGCAAAATCGATGAAACATTTTGCCCAATACGCTTTGATACATTACGCAGCATGGTGGCTGTAGAAGGTTTTACATTTTTACTGAACGTTTGTTCGTCACCCTCTATTTTTGAACTAAATAACTCTGTCTTATCTTCTAAACCTGCCAGTTTATCTTGGAAATACGTCACCCCTTGGTTTTCACTGTTTTTCATCTTTGCATAGGCAACAATGTTCCGATATGGGGTGGGCGAAAGCAGCGGTTCACTTTGTTGCCCCATAATCGCGGTTAACTCTTCAACTAAAATATCTAAACCGATATGATCAATGATTAAATGATGGTGCTCAACCAGTACGATATATTCCGCTTTTTCCTCACATTTACCCACTTGCAACTTAAGAAGTGGCCCATCATGCAAACATATCCGTGATTCACGGTAGTGCTCTAATTGCGCGCGACCGGCTTCAATCGAGCCATATGCATCCAAGGTTCGATGCGTAATAGCGATTTCACACTCTTTCATCACCACTTGAGTCGGTTCAGGTAAGCCTTCCCAGAAAAAGACCGTTCTCAGTGTGTCATGCCGGTTTACCAGTACATTCATTGCATTGAAGAATCTTTCCAATACCTCTTTATTGCTAAGCTGCAGGGTAAATGATGAAAGGTATAAGTCCTCTTCCTTGTCCATAATATGGTGGAAAAGCATCCCCTCTTGCAAAGGACTAAGTGAATAAATATCACTGATGTTGCTCACGCCACCTGGGATTTTAGTGATCAATTGAGTAAGCTGCGATTCAGTGAACTCAACCATATTCAACTGTTCAACTGTAATAGACCCTTCAGATGGCTCTATAATATTTTTTGGTGGAACAAAACTATCAACGAGTTCATCATCGTGTCGTACTTTTCCCGCTAATGCATGCAAAGAGATCGGTAACAAAATATCGCTTATACTTAAGAAGTATCCCACTTCTTTCAGTTTTGATTGAATTTTTAATGCCAATAACGAATGGCCGCCTAATTCATAAAAGCCACTTGTCACACTGACATTATGGGCCTCTAACTTTAACTCGCTTGCAATGATATTCACCAATGCATGCTCAATGTTATTCTCGGGTGCTTGATAAGTCATAACTGATAAATGACTATCTGCTGATGGTAGAGCTTTTTTATCTATTTTACCATTGGGTGTTAGTGGCCACTCACTGACAACTATGATGGCAGTAGGCACCATGTAATCTGGTAGCTTCGCACTAAGCTCTGTTTTAATCTGAAGAGCAAGATCTTGTTGTCCCGCTATATCAAGCTTTTCCTTAGATTTTACATAACCAACTAATTGCGCGCTTTGTGCAATGGTATGTGCCATAACATATGCTGAGTCAACAAAGTTCGACAACGACAACTGTGCTTCGATTTCACCCAGTTCAATCCTAAAGCCCCGTATTTTAACTTGGTCATCTGCTCGTCCCACAAATTCAATATTACCATCAGGTAAATAGCGGACAAGATCTCCAGTCCGGTAAAGACGCCTTACACTCTTAATATTACTAGCATCATAATATGGATTTTCAATGAAGCGTTCATGTGTCAAGTCATGACGATTTAAGTAACCACGCGCTAAACTGTCACCCCCGATGTGTAAATCACCAATACTACCAAACGGTACTAACTCACCTTCATCACTCAAAACCAGCACAGTATTGTGGTTCAATGGGCGTCCAATTGGTGTCGCCCCATTATGTTCACTCAAATCACATGTCGTTGCATATACAATGGCTTCTGTTGGACCATAAACATGCATTAAGCTGATGTCAGGGTGATGAGCTTTAAACGTCTCAACGAGACGAGGATCACTTCTTTCCCCTCCAAATAAAACTTGTTTAATGTGCGTGCCAGATAACACCTGATTCTCTGCTAGTAAGTTAAATAAAGCGGTTGTCGTGAAAAAGTTCTCAATTTCATCTTTTTGAATCTGCAGTTTAAACCGCTCAACATCCAACACCAGATCTTGAGGGTATATGTGTAACTCAGCCGACGAAGTAAGACTGTAAAATAAATCATAAACAAAGCCGTCAAATGCATACGACGATAAGCTGGCAACCTTGCTAGAAAGCGCTTTATCCACATAAATTGGCGAAGATAGGAAAGCAACCACAGCTTGATGCTCAACCATCACCCCTTTAGGCTGACCGGTTGAACCTGATGTATAAATGACATATGCAAGGTTACTTGAATTTAAAGTGCCGGTACCTAAATCACTTTTACTACAATGACTACAAAAAGACTCATCGGTACTGCCCAAATTATCTATGGTAATATTGACGCCAGTAAAGTTAGATAATGCATTATGTGTATGCGATTGGCTCAAGATAAATTGCAAAGCCGTATCTTCACTCATGTAGCTTAGGCGCTCTTGAGGATAACTCGGATCTAGAGGTACATATGCACCACCCGCTTTTAAAATGGCAAAAATACCAATAACCATTTCCAGAGAACGCTCAACACATAAACCAATCAAGGTGTCTGGTTTCACATGATGATGCTCTACTAAATAATGTGCTAACTGGTTCGATTTCTCATTCAGTTGTCGATAAGTTAAACGTTGCCCCTCAAACACAAGTGCCGTTTTATCTGGTGTTGCGTCTACTTGAGATTCAAACAACTCATGAATACAGTCTGTTTTAGGGTATTCTTTTACTGTGTTATTCAGACCATATATTAAGTGATGTACTTCACTCTCTGATAGCACTGCTATCTGCGATAATGGCGCTTTCGTTGATTCAATATCTACCAATCCTTGTAACATGGTGACAAAATGATTAGCGATACCTACTATAAAACCATTATCATACAAAGTGTTTGCGTAGTGCCACTGACAAATCACTTCTCCATTATTTTCAATACAATTTAAATGTAATTCTAGATCCGTCTTTTGATGGGCGGGCTCTATAATGTCTATAGCCATGTTACCTAAAGTCGTTACACTCGATTCAAACGCCGAGTAAGTGAACATAACTTGTGTCATTAACTCAGCCGATAGAGAGGCTGCATTTACAATATCGTTAAGAGGCAGGTCTTTATGTTCCATGACTTCACTCAACATGTCTTGGTAACGCTTTATACTGTCACCAAAAGACTCTTGGCCATCTACTTGAAATCTAATTGGCAACGTATTGACAAAGTAACCTACCAATGACTGCAATGGTGCATCATCACGATTCGCCACTGGCGTGCCGATAAGCACGTCTTGTTGCTGGCTATATCTTGCTAACAAAATACTAAAAGCAAACTGAAACAATGTATACATGGTCATATTATGCTTACCACACATTTTTTTCAGTTCGGCCACCAACATTTTATCAACCGGAACTTGCACTGTTTCTGCAATCAATGACGTATTATCCGTCTTAGTCGCATTGCTGAGGTTTAATGACTCACATACATCACTTAAATATGTGGACCAAAATGCGCGATCAATGTCCGCTGCGTTGTGGTTAAGGTAATAATTTTGCCATTGACTAAAATGCCCATACTCATGCTGTAAACTTGGTAAACTGTATGTTTTTTCAGACTCCAGCGCACTATAAATAACATTCAGTTCTTGGTTAATGAGTTCTAATGACCACCCATCTGTTGCAATATGATGGCATTTAATGAATAGGTAATGCTCCGTATCGCCTTTACTGGCAACATGTGCTTTAAGCATCACATCTGATGCCAGATCAAATTCATGAGCTTGGAAATTAGCAATCAGCGTATCTAACGCTGCTTGGCCATTGCTATTTGTATGAATCACACTAGATTCAACAGCAAATGAATAATCGTCCAAACATACTGACGCTATCACGCCATCTGTTTCTTGGTAAGTCGTTCGCAATTGTTTATGACGGTGAATAAGCACCGCAAAAGCCTCATTTAATGCTTTAAAATCCAACCGACCGTCCAGGCGCAAAATACGGAAAAAGCAATAAGGTTGACCAGACGTGACCTGATCTAACAGCCACATCTGACGCTGACCTTTTGAAATAATAGTGCCATCATCAACGGGCTGAGAGAACATTACAGATTTTTCATTTTGTAATTCTAGTCCCGACAATATCTCTATGATCTTTGACTTATTTTCCTTAATGAAATTTACTTGCTCTAGTTGCAAGACATCTTTTGGTGCATTGACTTTCAACTGGTTGTTATCAACGCTCAACATCACTTGATTATTCAGACAATAATCTAAAAAGGTACTAATATTCATAACTAAATTGCTCTTCTTTTTTTAGGCGGTAGCTAAGCTAGGTAAATGCGTCGGCTCACTTTGGCGTATCGCGAATTGCTCAACTTCTTTCACCGCGCCTGATTCCATTTTTATGACCTTATCGGCACAATCGAAGTACCTATCATCATGTGTGATGGCGACGACCAGCTTTCCTGCTGTTCTCAGCTCTGGCAGCACCTCGGTATAAAAGAAATCTTTAAACTCAGGGTCTTGATCCGCAGCCCATTCATCAAAAATATAAATATCTTTGTCTTCCATCAAAGCCACAAGTAAAGCTAAGCGACGTCTTTGACCATCAGACAGTTTAGTGGTTGTGAATATATTACCAATGAGCTCAGTTTTTCCGGTCAGTTTAAACATATCCAAGTAGCGTTTTACTTTATCTTGGTCAATATCATCTGTGGGTATATAGAGCTTCTTAAATAAATGATAATTCGAAAAAATAACCCCAACACGCTCTCTTACTGCCATCAAATTCGTTTCTGTTACCGCGGTGTCATCAAATTGCACACTGCCTTGTGTTGGACGATAATGGAATGAAATAAGCTTACTTAATGTTGATTTTCCTGAACCATTACCACCGACAATAAAGTAAATATGACCTTTTTCGAACTCCAAACTAATGGGTTTAATTGCAAAAGTTTCTTCTAATTCATCTGACTTATATTGATATTGCACATTTAATAGAGATAGCTTTTGCCATTCATCTTTAACCGCACCAGCCTCATTTAAACTATAAACCTCTGGCTCAAGCGTTTGTAATTGATGAATTCGCTCTAATGACACTTGTGCAATTTTTAGTGTTTGCATCATCGATAATATGCCTGCAATTGGCCCTGTAATATACAGCAATGCCATTACCACTCCGAAAGCGCTTGTGTCTGAACTTAATAAATCACTTGGTAAAAGAAATACCACTCCCCCAATGACAAAAAAACAAATCATCTCACTGGCATTGCCTGCTAAATGGATAACCGCGTCACCTTTCTTTTCTTTATTTGTCGAACTACTCAATGGTGCTGCAATCTCTTCCGCCAGAAACTTTCTGCCTTTGCTATGACTTAACTTCATTTCATAAGCACCAAAAATAAGTCCTCTGATACCTTCTTGTAAGATGTCTTTATCTTCACGAGAACGAGTGTAGAGCCCTTTTGCAAATAACACTGGCAATTGAAATAACAACACACCAAATACTATCGCCACGCAAATAAAAGCAAACACTTGCAAATTTAGATAGGCTAAGTAAGTGAGCATACCTAGCACTGTCACAAAGGAGACGATCATCATAGGTATCGCCACGGCTGCATCTGTAATACGATTGACATCGTCAACTACAATAGTCAGTATTTTTGAAAAACCGATACGCTCAACGGTATCAACACCAAGCGCTTGTATTCGCTCTGCAACTTTTAACTTTAAATCGGCAGACGCAGACTTTGCAATATTATTCACAAATATTACCGATGTCACTTTCGTCAATAATATCGCAGCAACAAATGCAAAAAAGCCAGTGGAACCATCTTCCAAAATAACATACCCAGACACTTCAAGCTGTCCGTTTTCTAGTCCACTCAAAATAAAAGGAATAATCAAACTATAGAGTGCGCCCGATAACATCCCAAGGACCACGGCAAATATCAGTTGTCGCGGAGAAAAGTTATATAGCAACCTACTAAGTGAAGTTAGCTCTTTATTTTTATTCATTGTTTTGTGCCTTATTAAAATATCAGCTCTTCGCTATTTGAATCATTTACAATTGTCGCTTGGAGTAATTGCAGCTTGTTTTTATCGCGCTCAGAATCTATTTTCATCGCACACAATCGAATGGTTGGTGCAGTAAAAAATGCTGAAATTGATAAACTCACTTGAAAAACGTCATTCGCTTTGGCAACTAACTTACTCGCCAGCAAAGAATGCCCGCCTAATTCAAAGAAATTATCTTCCACTGAAATAGAATCAAGCTCAAACAAGTCACACCATAGATTTTGCATCGTTTTCTCTGTCGGCGTTGCCGGTGCAATATAAACACTTTTCAACTGCGGAATAGGTAACGATTTACGATCAATTTTCCCGTTGGCATTAAGCGGTAATGCATCCAGTTGGCTAAACAATGTCGGCCTCATTGAGACTGGTAAGTGCTCAGTTAACTGCGCTTTGATTTGTGCCAGAGCGTCTTCACTGTCTGCCCCGTGCTTAATACTGTAATACAGTACCAATAAAACATCGGTGTCATTCATCAATTGAGGATGCACAACACAGTGAGTCACCACGCTTATGTCATTAACGCAGCTTTCGATTTCACCTAATTCGATTCTCACGCCTCTTAAACTGATCTGATTGTCTAACCGGCCTAAGAACTCATAGTGGCCATCCAAATGGCATTTTACTCGGTCACCCGTTTTGTATACTCGTTGCGCTGTACTTTCGTCATAAGTGAAGTGTTTATCCGTTTGCTGCTTGTTGCCAACATAGGCGGCGGCTAATGACAACCCAGCCACATACAATTCACCACTTAACCCTTTCGGTTGTATCGCACCAAACTGGTTCATTACCAAGTAATTCACATTGGGATGAGGCTGACCAATACAGTAATTTAATGCTGAGACCGACTTTGGATCATAACTACTGCTCACCACCGATGACTCCGTCATACCATATAAAACCCGAACTTCAACATCTTCACGCCAAGCGTGTATTTTTTTCAAAAGCGTGTCTGGCACAGGCTCACCGCCAACCAATAACAACCTCAAATCAGGGTAACAGTCATCACCATAGGCTTTCACTTCATCGATCCAAGGCCCCATTAGGCTCGGCACAGCATGCAATACTGACACCTGCTGTGTTTTTTCAATTAGTTGAGGCAATAAAGATACATCATCTCGAGTAATAATCTCAATTTTCCCGCCACTTAATAATGGCACCAAAATTTCAAGCAATGACACACCAAAAGCTTGTGAGCCAATCGTTGGCATCGTGTCATTTTGATTAAAGTTAAATACTTCTTTATTTGCCTGTAGTGAATAATAGATACTGCTATGTGGTACAGCGACTCCTTTAGGCACTCCAGTTGAGCCTGATGTATATAACACGTAGGCAATGTCTGCCTCAGTCAATACCGGGTAAGCGACTTTAACTTCGCTTTTTTGTAATTGCGCCACCGTCACAACCTCAAAATGCGACTGCGAATTGTTGATTGGAAAATGCCCGTCTTGCGTCACTACACATGCCAATTCCGCATTTTGACAGATCTGCGCTACGCGTGCCTGCGGATAACTGGGATCAAGCGGTACATAGGTATAACCAGCACGCATAATTGCCAACATAGCGACCACCATATCGATGGATTTTTCCATGTAAACACCAATTCTGCTTTTGGGGGCATAATGAGTGTCCAGAAAATGGCTTGCAGCTCGAGAAAGTCGATCCACCAACTGTCCATAAGTTAACTGCTCCGAATAATGGCTAATCGCTACTCTGTTTGCATAATCGCTTGCTTGTTCTGTGATCAGCTCCGGTAAACTCTTAAAAACTGGGAACCGATTCGGTTCAATGATCTCAGCTGTTGCATCATGCTTAAAGTGAATACTTGAGAAAGCCATGGTTGGAGACGCAATGAGCTGCGCAATAAAATGCTCTAGATAACGCGCTAAATGCTGAACCCAATCATCACTAAATAAGTGCGTATTGTATTCCCATACAAACTCCAGCTGTTCGCCTTTTGTATAAATATGAATCGAGAAGTCGAACTTTGACACATCTTGATCATTATCCATGAGTTCTACTTGGCAGCCATCAAGACGAAATTGCTCTAATGCATTGTCTTGTGCAACTAACATAATTTGCACCAAAGGCAGATGATTGGCTTGACGCTCTATATTGGCAAGTTCAACGATCTGCTCAAAAGGAACATATTGATACTGCTTCGCATTTTTCACTAGCTTTTGACACTGAATGACTGCTGTGGATAAGCTATCTTCAGCACTGAATTGGAATCTAAAAGGCAATGTATTCGCAAACATACCCACCGTATTAGCAACATTCTCGCCACTACGATTTCCATAAACAGAGCCAAATACAATATCTTGGCTATCACTCATTCTTGATAAGTAACACGCAAATACCGATTGCAATAGAGAAAAACTAGACACTCCTTGTTCTTGCGCACATTGTTTCAACTGACTCGATAAGTCTTTATTTAGCGTCTGCTTCCATCGCTTCCCTTGCACACTCAGCGTGGTAGGTCTAGGGTATTGTATTGGAAAGTTATGACAACTTGACACCCCTTCCAATAGCGCCTGCCAATATGTAACACCTTCTTTTGCATGATCTGACGTTAAGTACGCCTGTTGCCAATCACTGAAATCTGCATACTGCGCAACCCGATGAACCGTGCTACATGGTTGTGCATATTCAGCTGCGAGAGTCTGTAAAATCACCTTTGCAGAGAAGCCATCAGCGGCAATATGGTGAATATTAATGCTCAATACATAATAAGTGTCTAGTTCATAAACATGAACGCGAATCGGCCACTCTTTTGATAAATCAAAGCGATAATTTGCTTCACATTTCAGCGCCTCTACCAAAGACGCTTCATCACGCAGTTTAGAGTGGGGTAAAACAAAATCATGCTGCGACTGAATATGCTGCGTCTCTTCTGGCTTACTATATATCGTTCTTAATACATCATTGTTGGCAATGAGTCGATTAAATGCATGTTGCAGTTTTTCCAATTGTAGCGAGCCCGTAATTTTATACGCCACGGGTAAGTTATAATATGGCTGTTCTGCAAGTGACTCTAATAGATACATGCTTTTTTGATGGCTTGTCATTTGTGTACTATAAGCGTGTGCTCGAGTGCATATTGCGACATCAAACACATTGCTCTTTTCACCACTTAAACCAATAATTTCATGCTTATACTTTTTAAGCGCTTGTATCTCTGAACTCGATAAGGTATCAACATGGCCTTCTAATACAAGCTGCCCATCTTGGCATTGCAAAGTAACGCCTTTTTGAGCCAATATTTCCAGTAATTCCGCTAACCTCATAATACTAACTGCCCCGCACTCGCAGCGCTTTTTTGCTTACCTGCATGCAAGTTAGCCATACTTTGCTTTAGCGATACATAATCAGCCATAGCGCGAATACTATGATGCTCTAACAGGTCTCGTTCAACTAAATCTATGGCATCAAAAGTGCGACCAACCTCTGCTGCAATCTCTATTGCATTGATTGAGTCACCACCCAATTGATAAAATGGCGCAGTAACAGAAGCCTGCTCTAATGCTAAGTGTTTACACCACACTTGATGTATGGCTTCCTCAATGACAGTGGCTGGTTGCACTATTTCCGCCACTTCACTGGTCGCATCTACGCTAAACAAAGCTGGCATTGTATCATTTTGCCAATTTGCCTTAGCTTGCTTACGCTGAATTTTCCCACTTGACGTCATTGGAATTGAATACGGTTTCAATAAAACCACTTCAGTTACTTGCACTTCACATTGCTGATAGACATGAGCACGAATACTGTCCGTCACCGCTTTATAATCCGCTTTTCTAAAGGCTTCTCGAGTTAGCTCTGTCACTAGTACCAATTCTTCTTCACCCGCTCTATCGACAGAAAATGCAGCACTATAACCGCTGCGTACAGCGTCATGCGCTTCACTTGCTGCATGCTCAATATCCTGGGGGTAATAGTTTTTCCCTTGGAAAATAACCAAGTCCTTATGGCGACCCGTTATATATAGCTGCTGATCCTGTAGCACTCCCAAATCACCCGTTCTCAAGTAAACTGGCTTACTTTGTTCACCATTGAGTTGGGTATAACTTTGTGCAAATACCTGCGCAGAAATATCCTCCAGTTTCCAATACCCTGACGCAACACTTGGACCTGCGAACCAAACCTCACCGACCTCACCTTCTGGTAATTGTATTTTTGTATTGGGATCAACCACACACACATGATGATCTTGCTCAGCATAACCACAGCTCACTAACTCACTTGTCAACACGGTGTGATTTTCATCAACTAAGTCTAATTTAAACGAACCAAGTGATGCTTTATCGCATACCAACATAGGAGGCTGATGGTCTCGTGTCACACCAGTAATGAATACCGTTGCCTCTGCCATCCCATAACCTGGGTAAAAACCTTGGCCATCAAAGCCACACTGTTCAAATCGTGCAGAAAAGTCTCGCAGTGTATCAGCATTCACTGGTTCGGCCGCATTATACGCCACTTTCCATGATGACAAGTCTAAATTATCTAGCGCTGAGTCTGATATTTTTTTAGTACATAGGTTATAAGCAAAGTTAGGCGCACCACACATGGTGCCCTTGTAATCATGAATGGCTTGTAGCCAGTTGATCGGTTCTCTTACAAACGTCGCTGGAGACATTAAAGTCGAGCTTGTTCCCAAGTATACAGGCCACAAAATGGCGGTCACTAAACCTAGGTCATGAAACAGCGGTAACCAATTTACAAATATATCTTCATGTGTCGCACTGGCAGTATGCGTGAGGTGCGTCACATTTCCAATAATATTCTTATGGGAAATCATAACCCCTTTTGGGGCCCCTGTAGAACCAGACGTATACTGTAAAAAGGCAACTTGCTCTAACTCAAGTTCACTACTTTTATAACGTTCACCTAATGGTAAGGTGTCTACTGCTATTGGCTGTACTTGCGCTTGTAGTGCACTATCATGTGCAAAACATTCATTAATTTTATCCATTTCACTTGAGATAGTCAGTGCGACTTTTGCATCACAGCTTTGTGCTACCTTCGTAATTCTATCTACTTTATTGCTCTTGCTGGGCGGGTATAGAGGAACCGCTATAATACCCGCAGCTAAACATGCATAGAAAGTAACGACATAATCTAACCCTGACGGAAACAAAAGTAATACACACTCACCAGGCTGTGCTCTTAGTCTAATTTGCTCGGCTCTTAACTGCACAGCCTCCCACAACTGACTATGACTTAAACTTACTGGTGTTAAGTCTTTATCACTTAAAAAACGAAAAGCAATGTCATGTGGCTTATCGAGACTGTTTTTTTCAAGAAAATCTATAATCGTGTACTTCATGTTAACCCCTAATATGCGCCAGCTAGTTCTAATTGCTCAAATAAATTTTGGATACTTGTTTTTTCAAATTGTGAAGTACGCTTTTTCTTCTCGATAAACTCAAACATCGTGCCGGAGTTTTTATCTCTGAGTGTGAAAATCTGCTTCAACTGATCGCCATGAATAATATTGGTCGAAAACTGCAAACCAGTCTGCATTAAACGGGATTTTGCCTCTTCAACATCATCAACTTCAATGGCCACATGTTGTACACCAGGACCATACTCTGCAACAAACCTAGAAACTTGAGATTCTTTATTCGTACCTTGCACCAATACGATGGTAAAACCATTACCACATAATTCGGCTGCTAACATACCAGAGAACTGACCTTTTACTTCTCGTTGCTTTAGTAGTTCAAACCCTAAAATACCGCAGTAAAAATCAATGGCTGATTCTAGATCTAAAACCGCAATGGCCAAGTGATCGATACGTGTTGCATGATTTAATATCTGTTTCATTTTATTCTTCCTTACTTGCACATATAACGGCCGACTTATTGATCATGAGTTTTAATTTCTATTTTTATTCATAATCTTGGTTTAAGTGGCAATTAGTTAACTTCAATATTTAAAAATTGTTCTCTCCACCTGCTGACTATATGGCTATATACAGTCAGCAGGTTTATGGCTAATCTAAAAAGACAATTCCTGAACAGTGTTACGACTTACATTACTGACTAATCTCCAACGCGTTGCCAACGATAAACCCAATTAAAATGCACTGGTACAGCGCCAGTTGTAAGCGGTTCACCCCAAGCGGTCGCGTTGTATGTTGAAACCAATTTATTACCGTTGCTATGTAAAAACTTAAATTTACGTATATGACCAAACTTTAAAGTACTCTCGTCAGTCCCAATCAGTTGCAGTTGGCTTTTACAAAGATCTAGCTCTGTTACTAATACACCATCATGTTGTTCACATTCAAAGCTCACAATTTCTCGCTCATCTGTGACAGCCCAAAAGCCACTAAAGCTAATTGGTCCAGCTTGAATAAGTATTTCACCATTCTCTTTGAACTCAACATCAACCGTTGATAACCCATCCGTATTCTCAAGCGTAAAGCGACCAGGTACTAATGTGTTAGGATCAACATATCCTTGCGTTAAGAAGTCATGTCCGTATATATCATTACTTTCATTTTGATAAATCGCACTGTAGCCACCGAGTACAGTTCCTGTAAACCCTAAGTCCCAGCTTATGCCATTAGCTAAAGCAACATGCACTTGTTGATCATTCTTATATTCCCAAGTGAATGTTTGAGTATTCTCTGCATTGTCACTACTTGGGTCTATAAACGAAATCACGCCTGTATTTCCTTCATGAAAAACAATCTGGTGACCTGCACCATCCGCCGATGCACTAAAGCCTGCAGGTATTTTAGAATAGTAAGTCTCATTTAAGTTAATGCTAAGATCGCTTAACAGCGCAACGGACTCTTTTGTCACTATGGTATGGCGCTCTGTAACCTTAAACTGTGACAAATCTAATTGAGATGCGGTTAGATTGTCCGGCATAACTATCTTACGTGTGATCAGGTAATCAATAACGACACTATCACCGAGTCCACTTCTCAACACAACATCACTTATTTGACTTTCTACATCTAATAACACATCAGCTTCATTCGCCACTTTAAAGCGCTGTGGTTCACTTAATGTGGTACCTTCATGTTTATCAAATATGATGCTGTGATCCGATTGCTTAACAGCCCCAGACAAGCGCACATATTTGTGTGTTGAAGCAGTACTAATTGGAAGCAATAAATTAACTACATCGTCATTTACGACCATTTCCAAAGGGCGATCGAAATTATCTGATAACTTCAAAAACTGTTTGCCCGCATGCAGCTGTGTATCACTAAATTCATTTCTAACAACCCGCTCTGAAGTCGTACTTTCGTAAACGCCATCTAAGTCACCGTCTGTTTTGATTTCCCAAGTTGCAGCACTGATATCTGAGCCGCTTAATGTAATTTGTTTTTTTGCACTCACATTACAATAATCTAACGGGACGATACCACATGTTCCATCAACGATATTTAGCGTCACGATCCCAGCAGAATCTAAGCTCCAATGAAATTTTTGAACGATGCCATCATGACTATACCGTCCTGTCTGTACTTGAGACTGTTGCACAAACGAGTTAGAGAAAACTTGATTAAAGTGACTTCCATGAAACTCTATCTGTGCAGTATCTCCCTTCCAGCTACCCAATAACGCATATTCACTTTTAACTTTAAATGCTTTTTTCTCACTTACGACTTGTGTTTCATTATATTGTTGGCTGCCGCACCCTGCAACTAACGCTAAAGCGCCTAATATAACCATGTATTTCATGTAAACTATCTCCTATTCATATTTATCGGTCAGCGACAGCTGAGTCACTATGTGCACCTATTTATCGACAGTCACTCTCTGTGCTAATACGCCACTAAATAAACGATTTAAAAAACCAACTTCAGTGTTCGATAACTCACCCATTACCTCTTTTAACGAAATATATAATTTCACATACTGGTATTTTTCTTGGATCAGCTGAACCTTCTCTGACATTAACCGAGCGCGGTTATCTAACACTCGACTAAATGGCCCTAGGCCACTGAAATATTCATCTTCCGAATTTTTCAATGCTAATTCTACCGCCTCAACAGCCAGCCCATTCGCAGCTAATGAGTGTGAAATTGCACGCAAAGTTCTATGGTTTTTCAATATTTGCTGCTTAACCTCCAACTGTTTAAGCTTTTTCATGTATTTCGCGCGTTCCATAGAAAGCTTTGCTTCACTGCTCGCAGAACTTACACCTCCGCCATTATAAATTGGCATTTCCAAATACACGCCAATATTCCAGCCATGCCGATTTAATGTATCTGGGTGCTGAAAGTTGTACGTCGAATCGGTATTACTATCGGTGTAACTCAACCGACTCGTCACGGTAGGCAAGTGCTTCGCCTTTTTTGCTTTCCAATTCTCATTCGCAACCGTCAAATCTAAACTCGCAAGTTTAAACCCCCAGTTATTCTTAAACTTTTTTTGTAAATGTGTGATTGACTCAGCGGGATTATGCAGTACCGGTATTTCACCAGATAAAGCATGAATAGCATCTACATCAACTTGCGTGACTAAAGATAATTGCTCAAAAGCCAAAGCGAGATCATTTTTTGCAAGTATTTCATCAGACTCAACTTTGAGCTGCTGTGATTCTGACTCTTTCAATTCACTGATTTTGACTAAGCCCACCGCATAGCGATTAGTAATAATACTACTTTGCTTTTCATATGCATCTAGCGTCTCTTGAATAAAGAGTAACTTCTCTTGCGCTTCTACTACATCTAAGTATGCAGATAAAAAATCACTGGTATAGGTAGACAATGCTTGTTGAAATTTGACTTTGGCCTGAGTCGAGCCGTACTGACTACCTTTATAATCATAGTAGGCTGGCAAATCAAATAATCGCTGACTCAGTCCTAATTCATATTCCGCAGCATCCGATGCTGATTTTTGCGCCCCTTTATATTGCAATAGATTATGAGTATCTAACGCCTGTGTTTGAGCATCATAACGCACATGCGCTGATAACTTTAACTGGGGTAATAGCTGCGCAAAAGACTGCTTCTCACCTTCTAGCCCCGCCAAATATGCAACACGCTCAGCATTGACAGATAAGTTATTTTTAACCCCGTTACTGTATAACTCGATAAGCGTACTGCCATGAGCAGCACTCATGTATGTCAGTGACATGCAAAGACAAATTAGATTAAACTTCAACGAAACCCCCTACCTCTAACGATAAATAGATCTATCTCACGAGTGAGATATTGAAATAATAAAGACACGCCATAATTGTTTGAAATTCTAACGCTGTCTGCCAAATAAAAATAAATTAAACCTGTTCTGTTTACGCCGCATTTATCGCAAACTGAGTTTCAAAATAAAGATTTAACTGAGCTATAACTTGATGAGGGTGCGTATCAATAAAAAAGTGCCCGCCTGAACATTCAACCTTAGAAAAATCAGAAAAATACATACCCCACATATGAATTTCTTCATCAGAAATAGCATCATCTTTACCAAATAACACGGTGACAGGCGAAGGTATATTCACGTTTCCTTTATAGCTATATTCCCCTGCGACTTTAAAATCAGACCTTAGCATTGGTAAATGCAACTCTATTAATTCTTTGTTTTCAAGAATTTCCGCAGGTGTTCCTTTCATGTCTTTCAATTCTTGAATAAAATCAACATCAGGTAGCTCGTAAACCTTCCGATCAAAACATTTTCTTTGAGGACCCGCACTGCCTGATGCAAAAAAATGCAGCGGAGGCTTTAACCCAACTCGAATAGCCCGAATGATTAATTCAAAACCAATCCGGCTTCCTAAACTATGACCAAAAATAATATAATCAGAGTGTAATATAGGTGCCAGTTCACTAAATAATGATTCAACCAATGATGTCATATCAGCAATCGGCTCTGCGGAAAAATGAGAGCCCCTTCCTGGTAGTTGAATAATATTGAGTTCAACATTATCGGGAAGCAAATCTACCCACGGATAAAAGACAGATACGCCGCCACCAGCATAAGGGAAGCAAATTAATTTAACATCTGCATTCGGTCGAGGTTTTGGCGTGACGCACCATTTGCTCATTGTGCTCTGTTTTTTATTGAGAGTATACATGTCAGATTGCTCCATTAATTTAGCGGTTGAATTAAATTCTCAAGGTCCATTTCCAACTGAGAATTGATTGCTTGTGAATGTAAAAATACACCGTCGGCACCATCCAGCTTTCCGCGAGAGTAACCTTGTTCATATGCCCATTTAACTAACTCAAGCTCTTTTCTAGATAGTGATTTTGCTACTGGCATGCTGCGATCCTTTGTCTTGTTATATAGTTTTACGTATCTTTTTTCATCAGACTCATTGAACATTGCTATTACACCTTTATAAGTAAGCACTATATAAAATGAACATACATGAGCTATTTAAATACGGCATACACATACTTCATTTTTCATATTTTTTAAGATTAGAGAGAAGCTATTTACGTATCGTCTTCATCTCGTCAACAGCACCTAGATTACACAGGAAACCTGAAAAGTTGAAATTATGAAATGTTATCTAACCTCTAAAAAAACACAAAACAAAACAAAGCAACTAATTGTTTTTAATACTTAAAATAAAAAATATAACGAAACCGAACATATAACAATTGCAAAAGACAAAAATATTAGTGCAATCCTCCATACTTTTTGATGCAACTAAAAAACAAATAGTACTGCTTTTCAGACTATTTGTGGCCGGTCGATTACTTTAAGTATTAAAAACCATATTAACAAGCATTGAAATACCAAATAAAAACCTTAAAAACAACAACTAACAGAAAAACAAAGCAGCAATTTTACAACGACAAAGCGTAAATTAGGTCTTTACCGTCTGCTTTTTAGCTTTTTCAAGCATGATTTAAATAACCCCTTAATTGTCAGATCAGTCGTCACCTCGGTCAAAATCACCCTCTGTATTAATATCGTAAAATGAACGGCCAACTTTCACCGTCTGTACCTATAAGCACTTGGAATAAAAAAGATAACAACAATTCCTGAGTGGCCGAACAACCTTGATTCTGATATAGTCTAGCTATTCAAAAATAATAATTAGCGGCATGCATCGTAGACTGATGATACAACAAGTCATGATATGTCGAACATTTATCATGCAAGTGTTCCGTGTTTCATGACCTAAACAGGTCACACACTTGGCAAAACCACAATTTACTTGAGCAAAAGAACTATGGTAGAAAAACTAGATCAATTACTATTGGCCAGCGTTAACAATAAAGAACTGTTTCATATTGAATCATTTGAGTATAAATCACTTTTTCTTAGCTCAGTTCAACCAGACGATTCAAATGCTAGGTTTATGCCCTGTATTTTTATTGAAGACGAGCATGCAAAGCAGTTTATTACGCGCAATATCACCAAAAGACAACTCAGTGAGATTTACCAAGCTGAAAATCATGTAATGATCGGCAAGTCTTGTATTATAAATTGTCTAAAATATGGGTCTAATGAATGGAAGAAAGCCAATACAACTATCGAGTCCATCGTTGAACTTGGCGAAAATATCTCCGTTTCAGAAATGATTCAAGCACCGACCGTCTTTCCTACAGATGATGGTCATTACCAAATACTCACTGGGCACCGTCGATTTTTCGCATTAGTGTTTGCATATGGTTTCTCTCATGTTGCACAATTTAAAGTGTATGAAAACAAACCACTGCTATCGAAAGTCAAGCAATTCCAGGAAAATGCGAGTCGCGAAGACCTGCCTCAATACGGTAAATTACAAGCATTCTTGTCTGCCATGAGAGAAATCGACTCTCTAGACCAAGCACGCCTAAAGCTAGGAGATAAAAAGCTAACCGTTAAGGATAAAGCGAAGAATTTAGGGATTTCCATGGGTGCTTTTGATAATTATAATGTTTTGACTCGATACCCAGAAGTCATCGAAGCCTATGAAAAAGGCCTAACAAACTCATTTGTCGGTACAAAAAAAATCGTCTTAAAAATTGAAAACGATTACAAAGTAGAACACGATAAAAAGCTACTCAACTTATCTGATAGAAAGTATATTGGCGATCTCATTGAGCAGCAATTAGCGGGGAAGAAAGCCGCCAAGAAAGTCACCACGACTTATAACTTAAAGAATATTCACTCTGTCGATATTTTAAAAACATTACTTTTTAGCAATGTTGCAGATCTAAACCTTGAATTAGACTGGGATAATTTAGATTGGAATAATGCTCAAAGTGTTAACAATGCACTGTCTGAACTTATTGCTACACTATCAAATCAAAAAGACAGCGACCTCTAACGAGATAATCATTACTATGCGAAAGCTTGACGGCCTTTTCGTCCAGCTTCCGCTATGTTGATGTGTCCTTTTATAAAGCCGCCGTAAGCAACCAGTTAGCAGGTCTCCACTCGACACACCTACATCCTCGAGCAAGAAACTTTAATCAACTTGATTGTATCAAAGTCGCCATATTAAATTTGCGATGTTCTCATAAAACCTGAACCTTTTACAGGTTCAATTGTTGCATTTTATATAGATTAAAGCATTGAAATACGCTGCCTTATTGCTATAAAATTGCAAGTGGCTAGGTAAGTAAAAGGACGGTATCATTAAATTCAAGCTTCTCTCGACGTCACAGTTCAAGAATGAGTGGATATTGTCAACGCTTGTATGGACGATAATTATCATGTTGTTATCGATACTTACGATCATCCATGATGCGCTCGTGCTCACTAAGCACCAATTTGACAACCACCCTTTATGGGCGCCGCAAGAGTGGGGACTATGGTACTTACTGACCCCTATAACATTCCGTTTACTCAATCATTTATACGATCCGGCTCAGGCAACTAAAAAACGACCCTATATTCTCGTTGGCTTAGTGATTTTTTGTTGCTCAATGACCTACCAAGCTATTTTTGATTTTTACTTTTACCATGATGAAATATCAAGAACCTTGGTCTACTTCGCGCCATCTCACCCAGTTGTGATTGGTATTATTATGGCGATATGGTATCACTTCCTAAAAGAACAACCGGCAACAGAGCGTCATGCTCAAACACTGTTAGTTGATAGCGGTAAAGATAAAGTAGCCTTACCGCTCGAAGACATCATAAATATTAACTCAGCCAGTAACTACGTCGAAATTTTTACCCATGAGAAAACGTATTTAAAACGCACGACATTAAAGGAAATTGAACAACGCTTGCCAGCCAAGTACTTTATACGCACCCACCGTTGCCATCTTATTAATATAAACTATATAACGCGCATACAAACTTCCCCAACTGGCAGTCTCAGTATCGTGATGAAAAATGGCCAACCGGTCAACCTGAGCAAAACCTATAAACATCAAGTCAAACAACTCTGGCATGATGCCGCGTAATTGCTGTTCTCAAGAGCACTCTGATACGCTCCTCCCAATATCAGAGGGATGAATAGCACGATTATATAATTCCTCCCAAAACTCGTCCCAATCATCCCTAATGCTTTGAAGTAGTTAGTTTGTTTATATTTAATAACTAGAAAAATCATACCGAGAGAAAGGAGCCGGTTTTGTATACTCGTTTCAAGCATCTATGTCGCTACTTATTTATAGGTTTGGCTACATGCATCACCCATAACGTCATAGCTAACACCACAAGTATGGGCACACCCAAAGTCCTCAATGCTGACCACTGGGGTCAATTCAGTGCCCAAAACGCACTAGACATTATTGAAAATGTCCCAGAGTTTACCCTGGTAGAAAAGCCCAGTGAACGGGGCTTATCAAACGCCACTGTTAATATTCTTATCAATGGGGTTCCTTCAATCCCAGAGCATAGCTCTCCCCAAGCGTATCTCAAACAAATACCCATTGATCAAATTAAGCGTGTTGATTTCTATAACACCAATCACCCTTACTCTGTTGCAAGCCAATTCTCACAATTGATCAACATCATTACCCATAAAAATAATAGTCAAACCACCCTATACACTGAATTTGCGCAACAAGCAGATAAAGTCATGTTAGATAATATCGCACTCAAAATAGCCATGCCTTGGCAGGGCTGGAATCATCAGTTTAGTGCCAATAGCCAAAACACACTCTATATATCGACAGCTGATATCTATGAACAGACTCCAGATAATATAGCCAATCACATCGGGGATGAATCATATAAAGAAAAAGATAAAAGCCACTCGCTCAGTTTGACTAGCCGCTTAGAAGATCAAAAAAACTTGCTGCAACTTACGATTAATAATGAAAAAAACAACTATCATGAAAGTACGCGCAATTTATTTTCTACAAATTCAAAACAGCTATTTCTAGAAAATACTCAAAAGTCACAGCTAAACGTTGGCGTCGACTGGCAATATAAAGGCCTGAGTACATGGCAATTACACAGTGTGGCTTCACTTAGAAATATGCAGGATAAAACCCATACTCACGCTACATTTTTCAATTCAACAACACATAGTCGCCCACAGGACTCGAGTGTGTTTATGCAAACTCAAAATTGGCGTGAACTGGCAGCAAAAGTCATACTGTCTCAACCAACCCATGCCTTATCACCCGAGCTAGGTATTGCCTATAGTCGTAATGAGCTCATAGCGAGTACATTACCATCCGAGGCACAATCACCACACTATATATCCAGCGATATACAAGAAATTCGCTATGAACCGTATGTCAAATTACAGTATGCATTAAATCAGAATTGGCAAGTGTACGCGCGAATCAATGCTGAAAGCGCCAAGTTAACAACCCAAGGGAATGACAGTTTCGAGTTTAGCAAAGTGTATATTAAACCGTTTGTAAGACTCAGTTTTGATAATAAAAATGCCGTATCTATTTCAGCAACAGTGAAGCAACAAGTCAAACAACTTGATTTTGAACCGTTTATAGCCAGTGAAGAATCAAACTATGATAGGGCATTCATCGGTAACCTTCGCTTAAAGCCGATGAAATATGATGAGCTTGAAATGCAAATCAATTACATACCAAACACACTCGTCAACATTAATCTAAACACCTTTTTTCAATGGCAACGTGATATCCACGAGTACACTTTATTGTCTGACACTGAAGTTGGCATTGGTAACGCAGGGTCCGCCCAATATTTTGGTACTGATTTACAAATAACACTTCAAACCGATAAAATTGTACCCAATAGTCGTTTAGAAATGACGCATACTTATCGACATGCCACATTTAACGATTCAATAACAGGTAAAAGAGCAATTACAGGCCTTATCCCACAGCAGTTAAACTTAGACTTTAAACAGGATTTCAATGCGTTATCTTGGGGAGTACATTACCAAAAAAGTCATGTTTATACTGAATACTATTATGACGAAATTTACACTGAAAAAACGGCCCCACAGTTGAGTTTTTTCACTGAATTTAATTTCAACACCACCACACATATGCGCTTTAATCTCACGGCTTTCGGACGTGATAAAACGGAATTTAAGCGGCAGGTTTTCACTTTAAACCGAGCTAACAGTCTACTTAGGAACCACTTATATTATGATGTAGCTAAACCAAAGATGTCACTCACTGTGACACTGAAACTATAGTGTCTTGAGTGAGTTCACCGTCTCCAACTCCTCTGCTGCTATTCAGAAAAGCAGGGGAGTTTAATGCTAATTACACAACAATGTAAAAATGGGTTAATTTAAATAAAATAGACCAACTCACAACACCTTGATAAAACCACGCTACAAAGCACAAAAAACACTCACAATAGTAATGATTTGCAATATCACTTGTGTTAGCATAATCCCATAAATACAAATAAAAACAATTCTTAATTAAAGGAAACCATGAAGTTCTCTACTCTCTCTATTGCAATGCGCGCCACTTTTTTATTACCCGCAATAGCGCTCTCAAATGCCACATTAGCAACCCAAGCGGATAAACAAAACGATGAAAAAATTGAAAGTATCATCGTTACTGGCCATAAAATAGCTCGTAGCTTACAAGAAACCACCACCAGTGCTGCAGTGTTAACCGCTGAAACAATTGAGCACCAACAAATCAACACCTTTACAGACGCTCTCGTTAGTACCGCTAATGCACATGCAACCGATTATGGTTTTAGTATCCGTGGTATTGATGGCTCGAACGTCTCAGGAGACGGGCATAGTGCCCTTGCCAGCGTTTATATTGACGGCGCCCCCATCCCTCAAGGACTCATTCGAAATGGTACTTTTTCTACATGGGATGCCACACAAATAGAAATACTTCGAGGTCCACAATCTACCTTGCAAGGGCGTAATTCGTTAGCCGGAGCGGTGATCTTAAATACCCAACAACCAAGCGACAACAAAGAAGGGCAGTTTAAACTGACCCTGGGTGAAAATGGCAAGCAAGAAGCTGGTATTGCCTTAGGTGGTGGCTTAATAGACGATGAGCTAGCTTTTAGATTTAGTGGCGAAGAGAAGCGTTACGATGGCTCCATTACCAACCTATACGATAACAGCCACTCTGACACTGACAGCGAACATACATATCGCCTTAAACTCCGTTATGAGCCGGCAGGTATCGAAAACCTATCAACGATGCTCAGCGTTATGAATGCAGAACGTAAATATGGAGATGCTAACCTGACTAAGGATGCTGGAGCAGATACCTTTAGCAATCGCTCAACCTCTTATAACGACACGCGACAAAGACAAGTCAAAACAGATTTAATCTCCCTGTCTATCAATTATGATATCAATAACCTCATCTCATTGGCGTCTTACACCACTTATTCAGATGTTGTTGAAATCTACTCATGGGATTCAGATTACCCCCAAGGTTATGGCAACACTCCGGTAGTTGATACAGGCAGTGCAACCTTTTATAACAACGAAGAAAAAACGCTAACGCAAGAATTCAGAATTAACTTTGACTATGATAATTTTAGCGGTGTTGCAGGCGCATATTATTTCAAAAGTGAACAGGAAGAAGTGAGCACCGGCCTTAACAATTATTCATTGGCTCGATTAGGGCTATCGAGTAGTACTTTACAGTCTCAATATAAGCTCAGCCCACAAATCGCAGACTTAGTTTTAGGCCAATATGCTGATTTTAACCCTGCAAAAACAAGAGTCTACTCATTAGCAACCAGTAACATTACCAGCTATGCCCTTTTCGCAGATGGCGTTTGGCATTTGAACGAACAATGGGACTTACTTGCAGGTATTCGTTTTGATAGAGAAAAACAAGAAAATGCCAGTGAGGCACAATACGATATTCTTAACAAAAGCGCCTTACCCAACCCCAGCAGTTATATCGGTACTCCGTATGAAGGGATAGTACCGCTGATCAGTGGCATAAACGCGCTGGTCGTGGGTCTTGCCGACAGTGCATCACAAGTCGCGCCATTAAGTGATGCTTCATTCAGTACCGTATTACCAAAGGTCGGTGTGAGCTATCATGTAAATGATGATATTTCAACCACACTCACCTTCCAAAAAGGCTATCGTTCTGGCGGCGTTGGTGTAAACCAAGCTCGTGCAAATGTATTTGAATATGAACCGGAATCAACAGATAACTACGAACTCTCAGTGCGTTCTACTTGGTTAGATGGTAAGCTCACAGCCAATGCAAACCTGTTTTATTTAGATTGGAAAGATCAACAAGTATCGGTCCAACTTTCACCTAATAACTTTGATATACAAACGGTTAATGCCGGCACTTCTGAAGTAAAAGGGTTCGAATTAGAGCTCAATTATACGATCAGTGATAATTTAAAAACCTATGCTGCAATTGGTTATGCAGGTACAGAGTTTACTGATTTTTCAATTAAGATCCCCAACCCAAATGGCAGCAACACGGAGTTTGACTTATCAGGTCGTCAATTTCCTGCACCACAAAGAACGCATAATATTGGACTCACTTACCAAGACTCCGTTGGGTTCTTTGCCAATCTTAATGCCAGCTATGCCAGTGAATCACCAAACAGAGCAAACCCATACCGAGATGGTCTAGAACCAGGAGATCTGTATTTTGATCTCACAAATGACGCAAGAACAGTCGTTGATATGCAACTAGGATATGAATGGGATAACTATGGGGTGTACTTAGTGGGCAAGAACATCACTGATGAAGAATATTACGTCGCGCATAGAGCACGTAATCCTCGCATTAGTAAACCAAGAGAGTTGTCGCTTACATTCCGTGGTAATTTTGATTGGTAATAAAAAACCGCCCGTAAACAGCGGCTTTACAACCGATAAAAAGATGCTCAGTTAAATGGCATCTTTTTATCGTTTCAACAGTGAAATGAATACAACAATAACTTGAAGGAATAGGAAAAACAATGAGCTACTTTTTTTTATTACCCGCTTACTGGCTATGCGGCATATTGCTCTACGGCGCCAGTCCAAGGCAACAATTTAGAACTGAGAATCAAAAAACGCCAACACGCATGATATCTATCTTATATGCCAGCATACTCATTATTGTCACCATAGCGACTTTGATGTTCTTTGAACTGAGCTTTTTTATCGCTGTACTTTACACGGTATGTTTCGCCATGTTTTTTATTCCCGCAGCTGTTTTCTTATTGGCACATAAACCCACTTGGATTTGGTCAAGTCTAATAAGTGTCATAGTCCTAAGCGCTTTCTTTCAACTATTAGGAGCACGCTATGTGGCATAAAACCTTTGCAGGTCTGATAAGTGGCCTCATCTTCATGGTCTTAGTGCCCAGTAGTTTAAGCCTATTAATGCCTAGTCAAGTCGGACTGATACTGGCATTGGGGTTGATCTTCGCGCTATCTTCGTGGGCTGGTGTCATGACATGGTGCTATGCCGCTAATACGAATAAACAAGCTTGGGGGCGCGCAGCGAAAGCCGCCTTACCAGTTATTCTCATATTTACAGGTATTTTCTTCACTGCTGCGGGGCCAACAGGATGAATAAAACAACGTTAAAAAACCTCACCCATGCACATGCTTGGCTCGGCCTGATTATTTCAGGCGTACTCATGATCGTTTTCGTATGTGGCTCTATTTCATTATTCCGCCACAATATTATACATTGGGATAGCCAATATCATGCACCTGACCCACTCTCTGAACAAATCGTTCCTATCTCAACAATTTTAGACAAAATAGCAACTCAAGAGCACAACATACCGGCCCATCATGGCGTACTGATCTCAATTCCACAATCAGATCAGCCCTATTACTATACCGCATTCGAAACAGAAACCGCCGACGGCTTGCATATTGACCATCAACTCAATTTTGATGCCAATACCGGACAACTACTCCCTTATAATGGCGAAGATTTTTACCTCAGTGATATGTTGTATCTTTTACATATCAGTTTACTACTCCCTTACGGTACTGAGATAGTCGGCGTGATCACCTTGTTGTTCTTTGTCATGGTTATGTCTGGTATTTGTATTGTGCTGAAAAAACTAGTCAGTCACTTTTATCAATATAGACTCAGTAAAAACAAAGATATTTACCATGATGGTCATACCCTTATTGGCGTATCCTCTTTACCTTTCACCTTCATCTTTGCGTTAACTGGGGTCATGTTTAATCTCAGTATTGTATTGCAAGCTGGATTTGGTTTCGCAGTATTTAAAGGAGACATCCCTGCACTGATCAAAACAGCTGGATTCTTCGGCCAACCTAACGTTGAATATTCTGGCAACCCAGTCAGTAATACCCACGCCAATACTATTCTTAAAGATGTTCAGGAAAAATATCCTAACCATAAAATTGCACGATTAAACTTTTTTGCCATGGGTGACGAAAATGGCGAAGTCGAAGTGCGTTTAATCGAACATAATGCCCTAATACCAACCACGCATGTTATTTATTCACTGAAAGACGCCTCTTTGATCAGTGAATATCATGCTCAGCAAGCACCGACTGCAGCCACATATACTGTACTAAGTAGCCTGCATTTTGGAGAGTTTGGGGGGATCACCTTGAAGTTTATCTACTTTATTCTTGGTTTGGGTTGTTGCTATCTCATCTTAACGGGTAATTTATTGTGGCTTGAAAAGCGAGAAAACAACCGCCAGCAAAGTAAACGCGGGTTAGCCTTTGTGAAAGCAATGACATTAGCATTATCAACTGGGACTTTAATTGCCGTTGCTTGCAGCTTTATAGGCGCTAGATTTGCCCCCTTCAGTTGGACACGGACCGATTTACTGCCAACGCTATTTTTCTGTGCCATCGGCATTAGTCTGTTACATGCACTCTTTAATAGTATGCAACGAAAGGCCATTCGCCAGGCAATGGTGCAGCAACTATTAGCCGCAGCGGTACTCTTTGCGATATGTCCTTTTTATGACTTGATCCAAGTGCTATTTGGGCACGCTCCACATCCGTATTTACTGTTAGATGTCATTTTAGTCAATTGCGCCTTGTTACTTGTCGCCCTATTTTGTTTTTCACTCGGTAAGCATCAACATGCCACAAGCGGCGCATCAGCCTCAGAGTCAATCACGTTAAAAAGCTCAGTAAGTTAAACAGTACCACTAAAAAATGGCGTATTTCTCAATACGCCATTTTACATTTCCATCAAGCGACACAGAAACAATCAGATTTGGTTACTCTGCGTAGCCAATTTGCCATACAGCAATAGAGCCAGAAATTTCATTACCAATGATCAATAAAGGCTTACCCGTTACGCTGTTCTCAGCCGAAACAAAGGCCATGCCCTCTGGCGCTAAGTCCCCTGACACATCTTCACCTTCCACAGTGCCACGATTAAAAAAGTAATCAACAAAATGTACGCTATGAGGGTTCGTGACATCATAGACCATGACGCCCCCCATTCGCTCTAAGCCAATAAACGCAAATAAACGTCCGCCAACTTTCCCTAAAGTCAATGCTTCAGGCTCAGCCCCTTTGGCATCAGAGCGTGTATCACCTTCATTTTCATCTTCATCGTTGTTAAACGCCTCTCCATGCACGGATGCCGTAATTCGCGCTACCTGATCCCCTGAATCAAACACTTGAAGGCCATTGGCATCCCAGATAGAAAACGACCGAGCGCCGTAGGTATACAGTTGTTCATATTGACCATCATTATCTGCATCACCTTTTACAGTAGTGACTTTTAAACGGCCAATATCATCATTATCATTATTTAAATAGGCAAAGTTATTGGCTAGCTTTAAATCTTTTGCGCGTACCTCATCAGTGTATGCCAGACATCCATCATCTTCATCAAACTCTAATCCCCCTTTGTTGACACACTCAGCACTGTCTTTTGCTGCAAAAAAATACTCCCGACCATCCCCTTCATTTGCAGTAACAATAAAGTTTGCCCCTTTCCAGGTATAACTCGCCACGGTGTCAGGCTGGTACATTCCCATCAACCCAGGGTAAGAACTGAAGTTAATTCCGCCATCTTTGTCCGATGCGTCCATCGTCAAGCTTGACCAGTCTTTATAGCCTAGACCCAGCAGCTTAATACTGTGATCGGTCAAGTCAACGACAGCTAAGCCATTATTTTCTTGCAACGACACATAGGCATAACGGTTATCATTGGATACAGTGACATATTCAGGTTCTAAATCCATCGCCACGGTCGTATTAATCAATTGACCATTAATTGTTCGGCCAGACGGATTAGCAAACATCATTCCCTGGGCCTCTAATTCAGCCTTTTTATTGTTGTACGCAGAAAACCCTATATGGATTGCGGTGTCTGCTATTTCGCCGTTGGTAACGGCAATAACACTAATGCTGCCTTCTGGGTCAATACTATAATCTCCCGCAGGTTCACCTTCATTTGCCACAACCACCTTTGCACCGTCGTGGCTAAATGTCACCATGTCTGGTAGTGCCCCCACTTCTACATTTTTTATAAAACTTGGAATATCTCCTGCAATATCATAAAAGGCTATTCTCCCTACCTCTGAGGCTCCCCCTGATGCCATTGCCACCGCTAGCAATTGGTTATTTTCATCAATTGCAATGCTGTTTGCATCCCCGGGAGTGTGGTCATTTAACAATATGGTTATCGTGCTATTCAGGTTTGTGGCGGTCACCACACCTTGTGCATTTTTAGTTAGACCAGTTTGAGTTAGATTTGTCGTAGGTAAAATATCAACCACAGCCGTTTCACCAGAACTATTAATGGCATATATCCACTGTTTTTTCGCATGATATGCGACAATCTCTGCAGCACCTTCTGGGCTTTGCGCATTTAACACTCCACGACCGACTAAGGTAATGTCAAGTGCAGCATTGCCATCTATACCATCTTTACCAGCTTCACCGACTGTGCCTTGCGCACCGCTTTGACCATCCATACCAGTGATACCATCATCACCATCGAGCGCGCAGCCCGATAAAATAGTCAACAAAGAAAGTGTTAGTAGGGTATGTTTGCACATGGAAAAGACCTCAAATAAGTTATACCAAATTGTGTGGTTGCACAGTCCATCATACAAAGGTGACTTATTGGTTACGGATATTTGGCACTTTTATGGCAGTGTCATAATAAAACTTGGTCTTCTTGCTTGTCTCCTATTTCTAAACACGTAAATTTCGCTACAATCACATCATACTAAAAATAATAAAGGCCACAGCCAACTATGCCATTGCTTTATCTTGTTATTTCGCTTGTTATATTAATGCTAACTGGGTGTGCAAAAACCCCATATCAGGTGAAACACCGTAATGACACCCCTGTTCCTACACAAACCACCAAAACTACAACGCTGCCCCAGAACAAAAATATTGTCACGGTTAAACCACAAGACGTAGACGATGTATGGCAACGAATCGCATTACAATTGAGCTTCGCACCATCCCAACATAGCAGCGTACACCAGCGAATTCAGTGGTACCTAAAGCATCCAAACTACATGCATGAAATAAGTCGCCGAGCAGCCCCCTTTTTATATTACATTGTGAGTGAAGTTGAACGTCGAAACCTCCCGATTGAACTCGCTTTAATGCCATTAATTGAAAGTGACTTTAATACTGCTGCGTATTCCCATAAGCATGCATCAGGTTTATGGCAACTGACGCCTCTCATTGCAAAACACTATGGGGTAAAAATAGGACCTTGGTATGATGGTCGCCAAGATATTGTTGATGCAACCCATGCAGCGTTAGATTTTCTCACCTATTTACACCGACGTTTTAACGGCAATTGGTATCATGCCATTGCCGCCTATAATACCGGTGAAGGCAGAGTGGCACGGGCAATTAAAAACAATCAAAAACAAGGAAAACCGAGTGACTTCTTTAGCTTAAAACTCCCACAACAAACGCGTCATTATGTGCCTAAATTATTAGCCGCGGCAGCCTTATTACGCCAGCAAGAAATGGAGTTTCCTCCCATCACTAATCAAGCAGTGATAGACGTTGTACCGCTTAAAAACGGCGTTATACTCACTGATGCGTCTGCATGGCAATCTCTTGAATCGCTCAACCCTGGATATACTCGATTTCCAGCACTCCTTGATGGCCCGCAGCATATTGTGGTCAAAACAGCGGATACGGCTAGCTGGCATACTTATGTTGCACAGCAACCTTTGATGCCCAAGCAACAATGGCAGCAATACACCATTGTCCCCGGTGACAGCTTAAGCGTCATAGCGCAACGTCATGATTTAAGTGTGGCACAATTAAAAACCTTCAATCAACTAACTAGCTCTCGCATTCGCGCGGGAAAAACACTGATGCTGCCCATTTTAGCAGACAAGAAAATTGACTATGCCGTCAAGTCGGGTGATAGTCTATGGCGCATTGCTCGCACATTTAATGTCACAGTCAGTAAACTGATGCAATGGAACAGCCTATCCAAAGAAACTTTACGAATAGGGGATAAGCTCACCGTATTCCTCGCACCGCTATAAAGGATTCGCATTATGATAAATGATCCCACTCCACCAAGCACTGAAACCGTGCGCAACGTGAGAATTAAGAGCAGGCCCAGGCTAACTCGCTCAAAAGTGAATACCATGTTGGCACTCTGTGCAATGGCCATTTCCGCCGCCTCATTTTATGCCACCTACCTGCAAGCAAAAGCATCTCAACAACAAGTCGCTGCCGCAGAGCGACAACTTAAAGCGGAAACTTGGCCTTGGTTAAAAATGGGCTACTCCAACTTTGATATTAATGAAGAGCAGCAAACCATTAATATGAATATTCAGAACTCTGGCACTGGACCCGCGATTATTCATTACATTGAATATATTTATGAGGGTAATCACCATTATGATATTTTAGAATTGCTTAATGATTGTTGTAACTTGGATGCTTATCAACAAGCACTCTTAGACATTGAGCATCACAATTCCGATATTAACTACCGAAATGCATTTGGCTGGTTGGTCTCCAGTACCACCAACAATATATTGTTAGCCAATGGTGAGCAATATCATGTATTCACGATGCAAAAAACCAACTTCAATACCGGTTTATGGCTGCAAATCGATCATAAAATTCGTAAAGTCGTCGCAAAAGCATGTTATTGCTCCGTACTAAAAGAATGCTACACCGTCGATCAAACCTCACATATTGAAGAGGTATCCCACTGTTCTTTACCATCTTTATCTAAAAATATGAGTACTCATGGCACCCAAAAACTTTAACTTTATTGCGAACTTGAAAGAATTCGAAGGACAAATTAATCATTTATACCTCGACAGTCGCGGTAACCCAACCATTGGTATTGGTTTTATGATGGCGAACATACAACAGTTTTGTGCACTCACCCTTTACACTCAACAACATGAACTGGCGACAAAAGCGCAAAAAAAAGCAGAATATAACCGTATCTCTACACTACCAACAGGCTATAAAGCAGCTTGGTACGGCACACACTGCCAGTTACATTTACCGGATCCACAGTGTGAGGCGATACTGCAAAAGCATTTAACCCAATTTGAGCAAGAACTCAGCGCCATATTTAGTAAAAAGAATGGTTATAAGCGTCCCTTTAAAGCACTTCCTCAGCCCGTGAAATATGCGCTTTTAGATATGGCATTTAACTTAGGCAGCCATCACTTAGGTCAGTATTGGCCTAAGCTACATAATGCGATAAAACAGCAGGATTGGCACTATGCGGCACAAGAATGTCACCGCAAACACATCCAAAAAGCCCGTAATGATGCCACAGCCCAATTATTTCTGGCAGCAAAAGGACAACAAAAGAATAGCTTAATGCGACTACCGCTACTACAGTGGTTACTTAATAAATTGCGAACAAAGAAATGCCTTCGCTAAACATATCAACGCAAAGCAATATGACAATAAACACACCTTTCATTGCTCTTAAAGTGGACAGAAAGCTCACTGGATTTATTCGATATGTCCTGAATCACCACACCCATCAGTTGTGCGAGGTTATTCAATAAAATAAACATCATTCGTATATTCGCTTCGTCACACCTTGATGAGCTACTTAAATATCACCTGCTGCGTGCTACGTGTATAAGTACGTATTTGTGGTGCAGTCCATTGCTGTTGTTTGAGATATTGTGTCGACACTTGCATGGTGTTATCTATATAGCGCGTAGTCGATTTCACTTGCGTGATCCCTTCTTCGCTACCTGTCACGGTTTCATATGCCGCAAACCCACCATCAGATAATCGCTTTATCGTTCCCTGAGTGTAGAAACTTGCCGTCGTAAAATAATAAAATACAACTTCTTGCTTTGCATCATCCCAAAAAATTAATGACTCCCCTCCATACATACCCGCATTAATTGAATGTAAAGTTCGCACAGCGGTACCATTTAATGCTCGCTCCCAATGACTCACATCTTGCATTGCCGGTTTCCCTACAGGCACAGCAAAGTCAGCCTGCCACCCCCCTAAAAAGGGTTGCAAGAACGCAAGTTCATCAACCAAGGTCTCATTTTCGGCTGCGTGAGCGGTCACGCCAAAACACATAACAATGACCCAAGAATATAAGCTTTTCGTTACTCTGTTCACCGAAATACACCCCTTCTAAAATACAGTTAATATCTTATATGCTCATTCTAGCGCAATTTTAAAAGACGACATTGCCTATTATGTCACTAACTCATGCCACTAACCCATGTCACTACCTAACACAATCTCCAGCTACTGCTTTTTGTCTGCAGAAAAATACTTACGGCGCAGTAAATCATGAACCACCAGCTCTTGCTCTCGGTTATATGCCTTGAACATCCGGTTATTATGCATATGTAAAATGGATCCTAATAAAGAGTCTCGACTACAATTGAGCTGCTCATCTTCAATGAGTACATTTAGTTGTGCCACGCATGGTGCAGCTTGTTGCTGCCATTGCGCTAATAAATCGAACAAAGCCTGCTGCACTTCATCACACTCATGCGCTTTGTCTGTATGTAACTTTTCAAAATCATCATGCAACTGACCTTCATATTCTCTAAATCGATTGCCTAATTGCTTACGTAATACGCTACTTTCGTTGAACTCCCGACCAAAGCCATCACGCAGACTGCTGATCAACTTAAACTTCTCTTCATCGCTATAATGAAACAATGAGAGTAAGCGGTCAGTATAACTTAGCGCCATACGCCAGCGTATTCCTTCATCATACTCATCTATCAACCCACATGTTTTCGCTATCAATGCACTATCAAACATAAACAATGATTCAATCAATGCCATTGACTCAGGCCCGCCATAACGCTCAACCTCTCGTTCATATGTCATCAGCTCAACTTTATGTAACTCGCCACTTTCGACCATCGGATCTAATAACGCATTTAGCTTAGGTAAGAGAACACCGCAGAGTGTGGCTGGATCGCCATGAAAGCGTAGACGCAAATGCCAATCTGGATCACCATAGCGAATAAAAAACCACTTATCATAAAGCGTATTATTGTCTTCTATCAGAGGTAACAATTGCTCACTCAATAACTGTTCCACTAAAGAATTGCCTGAATACACTTTAAGACTTAACCACTGTGAACCTGCACTAAATCGGCGTTTAATAGGCGTGGCCGTAATATTGGCTAGAGGATTATCCGCATAATGACTGTGTGGTGTTGCCAGTTCATTAAAAAATGGCACAATCACTTCATTGTTGTAGTGTAAACCTTGCGCATCCATAGTACGAGATTCAAACTGCGCATACAGTACTTCTTTTAATTCTATTCTTGTTTGTCCTTTTGTTTCACTCAACAGAATATCGAACATGTCTGGACTACGTAAATCTAGGTTTAAAACATTGTCTGACATCGCATAGCTCACCAATGGATCTAATTGGTATTTGCTTAACAAGACTTCTAATTTTGCGTGTTCAAAATGACCATTTTTAGCTATATCTTCAAAGTGCTTACGATCGATCCGCCATGTTTTTTCACTCAAAATTAAATTGTCTAGCATAATGCGTGGCACGAATGCAGCTCGTTCTGTACTACTGGGCATACTAAAATGAGGCGCTCGACCGTCTTGGTGCTGCAACATACATAAAAATTTATAAGCACTCAGACTACGGTTTGAATAATTATGTGCACATGATAAGCGTGGCACCACTTGTTTATTCAAACGCTTGCTCCATAGCTTTACCTTTTGTCCTTCTACCCAAACATATAGATCACTCAATGGGATCTGATACTCATGCGCGAGACTACTATCCGCCATAAAGACAATTTCATATTCTCGCAAATGCGGTCTGGCAATAACATTGCCTGGCCGACCTTCAGGCATATGTACAACTTCTGCAAAAATCACATCTGGGGAGTGCATTTGCTCTCGCTTTAGCTCCCCAATAACATCTGCTTTTAAAGAATCATCTAAGTGGCAAAAGCGGCCCAACAAATTCGCAGACGATGGTCCGTAGCAGCCATTTAATTTAATGATCGGGTTTTGCTTCTCATCTTGATACAAACTCATCATTGCTGCAAAAGAACTTGGGTATTTACTCACAGCTCCTTTGTTGGTTACTTTAGCTTTTAATTCTTTGCTTTTGAGTGTAATACTGGTGCGACTGCGATTTTCAGGCAAACTGATCGCATCTTCAATTATATTGTCTAGCACGCTAATCTCAGGGACCGTGGCATTACCTTTTCCTGAGCGTGCTAAATTAAGACCTGCAACTAAGGGCGCTTCATAACCGGTTTCGTTAGACACACCAATGCCTGACTCATCATCCAAAATGACATCTAATGGCACAAACTGCCCTTCGAACCGCGCGTTAAACTTGGTTGAGAACTGATTTAGGGCACTTTGCTCTGGTGACAAGCTTAGTCCCGAGAGCAGCTCTAATTGCTTTTGAAAACGCGAGAGTTCCATCTCACTTAAATGGCAAGTCTCAAAGCTGCGATAAATATCAGACTGAAACAGTTTATTTTCTTGCGCTTTAACTGGCAAATTCTCAAAATGGGTGAGTAACTGTTTATAAGGCGTTATTTCACCACTTTTTTGCTCATCTAACCTTTCAATTTGTGACAACGCCGTCGCCAAATGGTCGGCGGTCTCTCGCTCTTCAATATCCTCAAGTGACTTCAGTAAAGCGAGATCAGGAGAGTCCCCTGTAAGTGGCAGTGGAATATCAGCAAGTAGTATCCCTTCACTAATCAAGTCTTGAATATATGCTTGCACATCTTCACGCTCAGCTTCTGCGTAGTGGTCACAGAATGCGTCAACCAAACCATTCAAGCTTAAGCCTGAACTCGCTTGGTCTAACGCAAAACAAAAGTATTCATCACTTTCCACTGCGCTTAATCGGTACTGCATACTTTCATCAGACATATAAGTTTCGATATATCGACACTGTTCTGCAATAAAGTAATGTGATGGGTTGGGTTTATAAGTCAATGTATCTGAATGCGATGCATGCTTAATAAAATGCTCTTTCAATGCCGACAAATAGAACATGTCGAGTCGTGTCTTACGACTATCTTGAGTGTGGTCACTCGCACATAACTGTGTACTATCCGTAACCATGCCTTTATGAATGCCCGAAAATAAACCGAATGGCGTAGGCCGTGAACACATTCTCACCATATATTTCAGTAGCGCTTTTGCCACCTTTTTGCCCTGCTTTGATTCTGGCTTAGAACGCCATTGTTCAATGCGTTCAAGTAGAGACGGACTCGCTAAATATACCGCCTCTTCAACGCCAGGCATTGCTAGCCAATTGCTCAATACTGTATTGCTATCAACCTCTGGATCTGAAAATGACGTTAAGTGCTCTACCGCTAGACGTGGTATACGCACTACAAAAAAACGACTATTTTTTAAAGTCTTAGGCTTGTGATTCACTTTATTTTTATTTAACACCTTCATCTCCTATGACATTAACAAACAATCAGACCAACTCACATCATCATCTAAAAAGCTAATGAGCCCAATACCTATCCCCGCATAGCCCATCAAGAAACCGAAGTCTTCACTATGTGTTTTATCTAATCCATTAAATGAATACAATGCTTCAATACCCCGTTCATCATATTGCTTCAAACTATATTCAAGCCAAGTATTCATTGCATCACTTAATACTGGGTGGGGCATAATGTGATTCAATAGTTGATAAATTGTCACTAACCCAACAAAACCATGACACAACCCCGCATCAATGATATGCCCTGACTCAGCATCTCGTTGTGCACTGTGTATTGCGATTTCTAATGCCTGTTCAACATAATGAGGTCGGTCAATGGCTTTTCCGACACGCGCCAAAGTCAGCGCGATAGTAAGGTCTCCATAACACCAGCCCAATCTAGACTCATACCCTTCACCTGCACATGAACCAAAGCAAGCATTTGCTGCTTTGTCTGGATTTTGTTGTTCCAGCAACCAATCGCACCCCCCCAGCAACAGTTCTGTAACTTGTTCTTTTAGTTTAGGAATATGTACAGCGGGTAACAAAGCAGCAATAATACCGGGTACCCCATGAGCAAGGCCCAAGTTATATTCAGGACCTCGAGGAGAGTCTTCATCTTTATCAAATCGATAAACAGACTCTGAAGGTTGTGACCAAGTAATATGGCCATTGTCTAGCTTCGTAGATACGCTAGCTAGGCCATTAACAATCACCGTATACAATTCCGTTTGATCAGTAAAACGCGCTCTTCTAGCTGCATAGGGCGCATAGCCTGATAAGCCCAAAACCATTTCTATTTCGCCTAACCATGGGTTATGCGCTAAAGACTCAACAAAAAGCGCATCAACATCCTCTAATAAATCGGCATCATAATCATCTTGATTCGCTTGATTTAAATACTCTAATACCCATGCTTGACCCGCAAGCCCATTGCTTAGCTCAAACGATTGTTCTGCTAATCCTTCTTGTAATAATTCCAGCTTATCAGTAAATTTATTCTCATCTAGAAGACTCGGGTCAAAACGATGCGCATTGTATAAAAAGAGTAAATGCCCCGCTAAACCACTTAATAATCCATTGCCAGCAACCTCATCAGTGTGATTTATGACTTTATTCGCAAGCTCACGAATAATACGATGTATTTTAGTATTTTGTGGCACACTAAGGTGATTAGGCTTGGTCATACTTATCCTTAAGGTAATTTAGTTTTTTTATTATGAGTATCTACACAAGGTACTTAAGAGGAAACTAAAATTCAACAAAAAACAGCACAGCTTCGTCACAAACTATTTCATTATTGTTGCGATCGGTTTCACGTCTTAATTCATTTTTCAAATTGTTAGAGAGGGAATTCGAGATAGTGACGTAGATGCTGATAGGTCACCAATACCGCACGACTTTATTGTTGAGACAACAACCACAATAATGACTGCTTAGCCTGCGTAATATACAACATGTGACACTTTGCACATCTCACTAGATAATATGCAACGTGTCACAGCGTGAACAACTTTAAGAGTTATTCTCCATTGGCTCTTCCTCAACTTTATACTTTTTCAGTTTAATTTCGCGATCGGCCGATGCAATAGTTTCCCGTCGGTGCGCAATTATCACTCGTGTGATTTTTAATCGAGATACCGCTTCATTAATATCTGACTCTAAACTGGTGTCTAAATGACTGGTTGCTTCGTCCATAAAAAGAATTTTCGGATCTTTATAAAGAGCACGTGCTAATATAATTCTTTGCTTTTGACCACCAGATAAGCTCGACCCCATATCGCCAATTAAACTATCATACCCCATTGGCATCGCACTAATATCATCATGAATGGCAGCCAAATCAGCACAATACACAACACGTTCCATATCAATAGGTGTATCAAAAAAAGCGATATTGTCTGCAACTGAGCCGGATAAAAGTTCATCATCTTGCATCACAGCTGATATTTGTTGCCGGTATTGACGTGCCCCAATCTGATCTAGTGGTACACCATCAATCAACACTTCACCACTTTTGGCTTGGTTCAAGCCAAGCATGATTTTTAACAACGTCGATTTACCGCAACCAGAAGGGCCGGTGATCGCAACAGATTCACCAGCTTGAATTGTTAAATTAAGTTTATTGAGCACATTAGCTGTTGCATCCGAGTACGCAAAGCTCACGTTCTTAATCTCAATATTCCCTTCTATTTTATGCGTTTTCGTTTGATCTGGTTGCAACTCTTCTTTTTCAGTCAGTGCAATGTCTGCTATACGATCAAAATGTAAACCGAGCATTTTGAACTCAATAAGCTTTTCAATAAGATTCGCCGTTTTATCCATAAATTGGCGCTTATACGACATAAATGCAAATAGCATCCCCGTACTAAAGCCCCCTTGGATCACCAAATGTGCCGCCAAGTAAACAACAACAATGTTTTCAATACCAAACAGTGCGCGGTTAATCGCATCATAACCAATTTGAAAGTTACCTAAGCGTATATTCTGGTTAATTGCTTTAGCGTAACGATTTTGCCACTGTCCTTCGCGTTTAACTTCTGAGCCAAACAGCTTTATGGTTTGAATACCGCGAACCGTTTCCATAAAGTTAGAGTTTTCTTCAGCTCGCGCCATTATTTCTTGCTCGCTAATAGTACGAAACGGTTTGTACATCGCCATTCGAACTAATGCATAAGCAATTACAGCCACTAATACCACCAGCGATAACATCGGACTATAAAAGAAGATCATTGCCAATGTTATAATTGCCATTAAACCGTCAATGATTGCTTCTATTACACCCGTAGTCAGTAATTGCTTCACTTGTTGCAATGAGCCAAATCGAGAAACCACATCACCCATATGACGTGTTTCAAAATAAGATAAGGGTAATCTTACTAAATGATGAAATAAGTTTGCGCCTAGTTGAATATTCATCTGATTACCAAAGTGTAACAAGGTAAAGCCCCGCAAGACATTCGTTGCGATTTCGAAAACCATGACCAGACAAAAGCCAACAGCGAGTACCGTTAATAGCGATGTATCACCAGTCAGTACCACATCATCGATGACCAACTGAATATAGTAAGGTGCCGCCAGCGTGAACACTTGCAGTAGCATTGATAACGCAAATATTAAAAATAATGACCTTTTTAAACCAGTTATCCGACTCCAAAAGTCTGAAAATTTCAAAGAAGGTTTCGCTTCTTTTTTTTCAAATTGCTTCGTGGGCGTCAATTCAAGTGCAATACCCGTAAAATGATTCGACGCTTCTTTTAAGGTAAATGTTTTTTCGCCGGAAGCAGGGTCATGAATAACGATTCTTTTCTCATTGGCTTTTTTTAACACCACAAAGTGATTCATATCCCAGTGCAATATACAAGGTGTCTGAAGTGCATCTAAATCTTCTAACTCAATCCGTAGAGGCCTTGATGTTAACTCAAGTTTCTCCGCAAACTGCATGATGTCAAGCAGTGTCGCTCCCTCCATGGAAATGCAAAACCTCTGCCTGAGGGAAATTAAGTCACTTTCATAGCCATGATAGGCAGCAACCATTGCCAAACTAGCAAGACCACACTCTGCCGCTTCTGACTGTAAAATTATGGGAAGTGATTTCCTTGACCAAAACTGTAGCTTTGCTACAGGCGCTTCGTCTTCAATATGCATTATAAGCCGCCTTTATTCTCATTTTTATACAGCTTACAGCTGACCTTGAATACTAAATACTGGGTCAAATAACCATCGCAATAATGACCGCTCTTCTATAATAACATCAGCATCCAACATCATTCCTGGGCGCAACGCTGATGATTTCCCATACGCTTGCACCTGTTGCTCATGCAGCGATACCACGACTCTATAAGCAGGATCGGTTATGATGCCTGGCGTATTTGTTTCATCAGGCAGTATAACGCTATTGCTGACCTCAATAATTTCCCCATCATAAACCCCAAACTTTTCATAAGGAAATGCGTGATAGCGTAAGCGTGTAAGTTGCCCCTCATTAACAAAACCAAATGCCGAAGTTGGTACAAAGATCACCGCCTGCATCTTACTGTTTTCAGGCAAAACAGACAGTAAATTTTGGCCTTCAGCGACATTTTTACCTACTTTTGCCAATAACCCACTAACAATGCCCGCTTTTGGTGAGCGTAGCTCCCCTAACCGTTGCTGTTCTATCGAGGAGAGTTGTATTTGTAAATCCGCTTTTTGTGACAGTAACTGTGACAATCGATTACTCTGCTCCAGAGGAAGTTTCGTAAGTTGATTGTCTAACTGTTCAATTTGGCTTTGTAACGATAAGCGCTCAGACTTAATGCTGGAAGCTTGTTGTTTTAATGAAAGTAAGGTATCTCGTTGGCGTTGTAATTCTAATTCTGAAATATACCCAGTACCTTTTAACGTACTAATCTGAGTGACCATTTGTTCATTCAACTTTAAGCGCTCAGAAAACGTACTCGCCTGTAAATCTAGTTCAACTAGTCGAGCCACTGCAACACGCTTTTGTTGGGAGAGTTCATTAATATCAAGCTTATCTTGAAGGCTTTGTTTTTGTAACTGTTGCTCCAAGCTTTGCAACTGAAAGCTATACTGATTCAACAGTGCCTGATTTAGCTCCACAGCATGTTTACTGTGCTTAGCCGAAGCAATGCGCAAAATAGGAGCATCTTTAGCAACATACTCCCCCTCTTTTACCAAAATTTCTGAGATAACCCCTGTTTGAGATGCTTTTAATCTTAATAGCCCCGTATTGGGTTCAATCACCCCTGACACCCGTTCTTTACGGGTATATTTACCAATGGATAGGAAGCATAAACTGATCACGACAACAGTAAGGATGAGAATTGTCAGAGTTTTAAAAACCGGTGGCTGAACGAGTGACACAGCGCCTTCGAGTCGATGCTGTTTATTTTCCATTACCTCTTTGCGAAATAGATTTTCCATAACTCTACTGCAGACCTTTTAATTATTGTTAATTTTTGATTAACTCACAGTAATGTACCACTTTGCCTAGAAGAAAGGAACACGCTTAAACAGATGAAGTGAAGGCCAATATTCACCTTCACTTTGCGTAATTTTTACGATTTATTTTTAACAGGTCTTTGCCAACCATTTAAATTCCGCTGCTTAGAGCGTGCAACGGCCAACTGGCCATCATCTACATTTGCCGTGATAACTGAGCCTGCACCAATTGTCGCCAACTTACCTATTTCAATCGGCGCAACTAACGATGAATTTGAGCCAATAAAGGCATTATCACCAATAATGGTCTTTGACTTATTCACGCTATCATAGTTACAAGTGATTGTACCTGCCCCTATATTGACCTTTTCACCCACCTCAGCGTCACCCAAATATGTCAAGTGATTCGCTTTTGAACCTTTACCCAGACGCGTTTTCTTCATCTCAACAAAGTTTCCAACATGAGAATCTTCATCCATCACCGCCCCCGGACGCAAGCGCGCAAAAGGCCCCAACGTACAGTGAGCCGCAACCTGCGCATCTTCAATCAATGTATTCGCTTTAATCACAACATTATCACCAATACTGCAATCTTTTAAAACACAATTAGGGCCAATTACCACATTATCACCAAGTGTAACTGTTCCTTCAAATATTACATTAATATCGATATGAATATCTTCACCTGTAGAAACGACGCCTCGCACGTCGACACGAGCAGGATCAGCTAAAGTTGCACCACCAAGCATTAATTTTTCTGCCTGCCAAGATTGATATGCTCGCTCTAGCGCAGCCAATTGGACTCGATTGTTTGCACCTTCAACTTCCATGGGGTCATCAGGTTGAGCTGAAGATATCTCAACGCCTTCATTATGTGCCATTGCCACAATATCAGTGAGGTAATACTCACCTTGTGCGTTGTTATTCGATAAATTTGATAACCACTTTTTCAACAGCCGACCATTCGCCGCCATTATTCCGGTGTTAATCTCTGTAATTTTCAGCTGTTCAGCAGTGGCATCTTTTTGCTCTACAATTCCCACCAATTTACCGTTGGCTCGTAACATCCTGCCATAGCCATTTGGGTTATCTAAATTGACGGTTAATACCGCTAACCCTTCTGAAGGTGTGGCCGAGAGCAGACGTTCTAATGTAGAACGCTTTGTTAAAGGCACATCACCATACAAAACCAATACAATATCATCATCATTAATGTGTGGTGTCGCAACAGCAACGGCATGGCCAGTTCCCAGCTGCTCTTCTTGAAGGACCCAGTTTACATCATTACTTGCTAGTGCTAGTTGTAATTGTTCACCACCATGACCGAACACTAAATTTGTCGCACGAGCGCCCATTGCAACAGCATTATCAATAACATGCTGTACCATTGGTTTTCCTGCTATTGAGTGTAAAACTTTTGGGAGTTTAGAGCGCATGCGAGTACCTTTACCCGCCGCCAAGATAATTGAAGTTAGTGCCATGAACACTTGATCCTTTTAGAATAAAATATGAGCCAATGAAACTGGCAGCCATAGTTTGCTTTTTTACGATAGCAACCAACATTTCTTATTAGTCGTATTGTAACGCTCTTCATTCTAATTGGTAAGTGCTGCTGCAAATTGGATATATTTTGCTACATCATAAAGTGTAGGTAGGTGGTTCTTAAATACATATACCACGTTACAGTAACTCGATGTCTATAGCGAGTACCTGCTCCGCTGCATCCCATTGTGCTATAAATTACAGTGTTCTTTATCGAAAAAAGAGACAAGTGCATCCTGCTTACTTAATTTATCTAGCAAATTGAAACTTCTCTGATCTAAATTACTCGAAATTAAAAGCTTACTTCCTTTTATTTCATCGACGTGAAATTGCCATTGTTCTGAACTGTCGCAAAACCATAAACTGGAACCTGGCGTAATCATCGGATCATCGGACTCAATCGAGGTTTGATATTTTCCTAATACTGTGTACGAGGTCACAATAAATAACAACTGACCTTCAGAAAGTGAATGCCCAGTATTAAGTTCTTTATTTATGAACTCAACATATCCATTCGTTTTAGCATGAAGGCGCCTCGTATTTTGTTCCGATTTCACAGCATATTCTAATAAACTTTGCCCTTTTTTAACGCCATTCCCCACATATAGAACTTCTTTGTTTACAAGCTCTCCTGACTCCCTTGCATAGTAGAAATCACTTGCGGGTACCTGCAGTTCTAGCTTTCCATAGAGTGAACCTGCCATAACAGATAAGAAAAGAGGCATACTTATAATATTCAATCGTTAATTTCCTTGTGCTTTTGTAATTGCTTCATCGTTTAAAACCGACGTTATATTCCTCCAAACATGCATTAGCTAGGAGTCTCTTTGGGGAAACCTACCCTTTTCAGTATCGCTTCTCTTAACTTTAGTTATTTGTGGTTCCTTCATTCACAATAAGCAATATTTACTTTGCATCTAAGGTCGGTTCAATAAGTCACTTCTTTATCTTTTTCGTTCTCAATGTCAATTTCATCACGCTATGCCTTGTTATTATTGTTGATCGGGTGCCACATTAAAATTTAGTTCGGATTTTTTACGGTCTGTGTAATGGTGTCGGTATTCGCACCACCCGCGATACGCTGTGTTTGCTTTGCATCTAAGGTCGGTTCAATAAGTAGCTTCTTTATCTTTTTCGTTCTCAATGTCAGTTTCATCACGCTATCCCTAGTTATTATTGTTGGTCAGGTACCAGTTCAAAATTTAGTTCGGATTTTTTACAGTCTGAGTAATGGTGTCGGTATTCGTACCACCCGCTATACGCTGTGTCTGCTTTGCATCCAAAGTCGGTTCAATAAGTAGCTTCTTTATCTTTTTCGTTCTCAATGTCAGTTTCATCTCGCTATTCCTTATTATTATTGTTGATCAGGTGCCACATTAAAATTTAGTTCGGATTTTTTACAGTCTGTGTAATGGTGTCGGTATTCGTACCACCCGCGATACGCTGTGTTTGCTTTGCATCCAAAGTCGGTTCAATAAGTAACTTCTTTATCTTTTTCGTTCTCAATGTCAGTTTCATCACGCTATCCCTTGTTATTATTGTTGGTCAGGTACCAGTTCAAAATTTAGTTCGGATTTTTTACAGTCTGAGTAATGGTGTCGGTATTCGTACCACCCGCGATACGCTGTGTTTGCTTTGCATTCAAAGTCGGTTCAATAAGTAGCTTCTTTATCTTTTTCGTTCTCAATGTCAGTTTCATCACGCTATCCCTTGTTATTATTGTTGTTCGGGTGTCACATCAAAATTTAGTTCGGATTTTTTACAGTCTGAGTAATGGTGTCGGTATTCGTACCACCCGCTATACGCTGTGTCTGCTTTGCATCCAAAGTCGGTTCAATAAGTAGCTTCTTTATCTTTTTCGTTCTCAATGTCAGTTTCATCTCGCTATTCCTTATTATTATTGTTGATCAGGTGCCACATTAAAATTTAGTTCGGATTTTTTACAGTCTGTGTAATGGTGTCGGTATTCGTACCACCCGCGATACGCTGTGTTTGCTTTGCATCCAAAGTCGGTTCAATAAGTAACTTCTTTATCTTTTTCGTTCTCAATGTCAGTTTCATCACGCTATCCCTTGTTATTATTGTTGGTCAGGTGCCACATTAAAGTTTAGTTCGGGTTTTGTACTGTACGTGTAATAGTGTCGGTATTCGTACCACCCGCGATACGCTGTGTTTGCTTTGCATCTAAGGTCGGTTCAATAAGTAGCTTCTTTATCTTTTTCGTTTTCAGTGTCAGTTTCATCATGTTTTTATTCTCGTAATTTATATACTGCTGCTTTGTGAGTAACTACAGATTAAACAATTTCACTGTTTTTAGGTAATTATAAAACCTTATATATCACCCATAATATTTAACGCAGACAATTGATTTATATACTTAAATAACAAAGTTCGCTTTTGATAATATTGAAAAATCATTTCATACTTAAAATTGTTTCCATCAACTTTAAAAATTGCCCTTCTTTATATGCCTTGCCACAGCTGCAAAGCGCTTAATAAGTTACGATTGAGTGTCAACCAGTATAAAAACTCAAAAAGCTTGCTAAAATAGAGCGATGTACGATATGAAATTAACGAATACGTATAGAGATAAAGTGCAAACTGATAGTCGTATAAGTGTAAATCAATTATCATGAGTTGCTTTTAAGCAGCGCAATGACTGTTTAATAACAAAGTAATGAAGTGTAGATTTACTCGGTGCAGTAGTAAGGGTGCAATGTCATGCAACCTGTCACATATTTTTGTTTAGAAAGGGACATCAGATTGACCAAACTATCTGGCAAAGAATCGTTATTTGATGTTATTTAATATGCCAAAGGGTTAGGCTTTCACACATCATATCAAGTATTACGCCATAGAACTTGCAAATAAGCATCTTATAAACTCAATAAGTCAGCACTTAAAATAGAGTTATTCAAACTCGGCGCTATTTGCAAATAGGTACTCTTCAGTTTGGCTCTACAAAAACACAGAAATAAAACACCGCAAATATCATGTTTTGCCAACCAGTAATAAACACGCTCAACACTAAGTGAAAGCAGAGTATTGATCCAGAAACGTGTGGACAAGAATTTATCGAAAGGAGTGAATATAAATCGATGCTACAACAAACAAAGCCCTATGTTACCTACCCGTGAGCACAACCTCCTTCACATAACATACTGACAGTAAGCAGCCAAAGGTTGAAGTTTATTATGGGTTATCTCACTGGTAGAAAATGTTAAAGATACCCATAAATCAAATCGGTAATTTTTAAGTCACCTAGATACGAAAAGGTTATTTCACTTAAGCGCTATTTTTAGTAACTGGTTCTCTGATACCGTAATAATATCCAATAGGATATTGCCATTTATCTCAGAGTATTGAACACCACCGATGACTGAGCCGGGATTATATAACTCCTCTATACTCTCAGAGTCATCACGGTTGATTTTATATACCTTTTCCCCATCAGAATAATAAATATTGCCGTGACCTACAGTAATAGAATGCTTGTACTTTGCCTGAGGTAATTCATATTGCTCTATTTGCTCTCCAGAGAATACATCATAGAGCACAACTTTATCATTTGATGAGAGCGAAACCAAAGTAGACTCATTTAAATGGCCAATCCATAAAGACGTTAAGGCTGGAACTTCTACTTTCTTTTTATCAATAATTGAATATCTAAATGTTTTGCTTTTTATTTTTTTATCACTAACAACAACAAAGCCTATTTGTTCTTTGCCAAGGAACTCGGCAGAAATAACGGTGCCTTCAGTACGAATAGTATCGACTAATCGTAATGTTTTGTAATCATACAGCTCTATTTTGTCAGCGTGTTGCAACAAAAGTTGTTCCGTATCGTAATTATAACGAATTGCGCTTAGGCGCCCTTTAGGGATTTGAAGTGGTTGTCGTTCATTGCTGCTTTTTTGTGTAAAGCTAATGAAGCTCTCACTGCCTCGCCGCGTTAAAAATAAGTACCCATCATCAACTTCTATTCCTGAGCGATCTTCATAATCACTTTCATCCACAATATTAACGTCATTGGTTTGCAAATTAAATTGATGGATATCTCTCAAAAAAGGATAACTGACCAGTAATAACGAATCTTTATCGAATGCTTGAAAACTGGCATAGGTTTTATCTGTTTCTAATTCAACAATACTATGTATCTTGCGATTAAATAAATCATATTCATAAACAATATTTTCAGTATTATCTAGCCAAACCAACATTCCTGATGGCTCATCATAAGTAACAGCCCATATTCGATGCGATGTCTCAAATAGTTTCTCTTGATTTCCACCATCAGGATCTGTCACATATAACTCATTGATATCATATTGGCGTCGTTCAAATAGAATGAGCTCTTTACCTGGAATATACGATAAGAAACGGTCACCATACGAGTTGAGGTTTGGTGATGTAATTTGAAATTCATCGCCAGTCGCTAAGCTCCTATTAACTAATGCGGCTAATTCATCCCTATTTCTGTACCCTGTTTTGGAATAAATAAACCGATTATTGCCGGCACCGCCCCCCGTCATACTGTCATTTAAATTACAATCAAATAAAAACTGATTATCTGAATTAAAGTCAGCATTCAAGCGCCAGACTTGGCATTTATCTTTTGTTGTTGCGCGATAAAAAATAGCATTGGAGTCTACCGACCACCCTAGCGGAAGGTAATTAACCCCCTCCTCTCCTAGCCGCTTTTCTTGGCCGCCATTAAGTCCTTTAACCACCAATGAATAATGTTGGCTATCGTTTGGAATGAATGAAAAAGCCACCTGCTTTTTATCTGGAGATAATGTGAGTAAGGTATATCGCCCTGGTAACCAAGACAGTACACTTTCTTCGATACTTTTTTGTTGTACTTTAACATCAGTTTTAAAGCGGTATCCTTGATATGCAGCTGCCGAAAGTACGACGGTAAAAAAAGTCATAATTACCGCTTTCTTTACACTGGAAGAACCACGTTTTGATGTTGATTTTTCAAGCTCTATCGCATTATTTTGCTCTCTACCTGCACTTTCTTTTTTGTTTGTTTCTTGATTTTTATCCGTGCTGGATTGATGATAAATAATAATTGGTTCAAGAAAGAAACTATACCCTTTTCGATAGTGTGTCTTTACGATAATGCCTTTTTGCCGCTCAGACTTAAGCACCTTTCTAAGTTCAGACATCGCTCTATTAATGGCATTATCATCTACATAATTTTGCTTCCAAACATCATCAACAAGATCTTGTCTGGTAATAATCTGCTCACAATTGATCGCCAGATAGCATAGTATGTTAAACAATAAAGGTTCAAGCTCTCGTTCTACTTCTCCGTCATGAATAGTTTGACGTTTTGGATCTAGACTCCACTCGCCAAATTTAACCTCTTTGACCTTCCTGGAAAAGCTAACTTCATTCATTGTTCAAAGCAATATAATTATGAGTAATCTGTTTATTCTATCGAATGGTACAGTGAACACAACTTTTTATTACAAAGTTGTTAGTGTATTAGTAACAATAATAATTTTTTAAACTGTGAAAATTGAAGGGAATAAAATATATTTATCTATATATGTATAATGATTGTAAACAAAAAGCCCACACCAAAAGGTGTGGGCTTTTTAAACCAGATAGGTTTGTACTTATTTGCGCAATTGACGGATAACGCGTAGCTGAGCAATCGCTTCAGCCAGTTGTGCCGCGGCAGCTTGGTGGTCAAGCTCTGAAGCTGCCCCTGATGCCATTTGAGTTTGCGCTTCACGCTTAGCTTCTTCAGCGGCTTGCTCATCTAAGTCTTCACCACGGATAGCAACGTCAGCAAGGACAGTTACTGTTTGTGGTTGAACCTCTAATGTGCCGCCAGCAACGTAGATGATCTCTTCGCTGCTGTCTGCTTTAACTAAACGTACCATACCAGGTTTTAGGCCAGTCAGGAGTGGGGCGTGACCTGGGTGAATACCCAACTCACCTTCACTACCTGTCACTTGAATTGTAGCGACGCTACCAGAGAATACACTCTGTTCTGCACTTACTACGTCAAGTTGTACTGTCATTGCCATAATAACCCCCTAAATTACATGTTTTTTGCTTTATCAACTGCTTCGTCGATAGAACCAACCATGTAGAAAGCTTGCTCTGGCAGATCATCATACTCACCGTTTAAGATGCCGTTGAAGCCTGCGATAGTGTCTTTCAGTGAAACGTATTTACCTGACGCACCTGTGAATACTTCAGCAACGAAGAACGGCTGAGATAGGAAACGTTGGATTTTACGTGCACGAGATACCACTTGCTTATCTTCATCAGATAGCTCGTCCATACCTAGAATTGCGATGATGTCTTTAAGCTCTTTATAACGCTGAAGAACTGTCTGAACGCCACGTGCAGTATCATAGTGCTCTTGACCAATTACTTGTGGGTCAAGCTGACGAGATGATGAATCTAGTGGATCTACCGCTGGGTAAATACCAAGAGATGCGATATCACGTGAAAGTACAACTGTTGCGTCTAAGTGAGCAAAGGTTGTAGCAGGAGATGGATCCGTCAAATCATCCGCAGGTACGTATACCGCTTGGATTGATGTGATTGAACCAGCTTTAGTCGACGCGATACGCTCCTGAAGTACACCCATTTCTTCAGCGAGTGTAGGCTGGTAACCTACCGCTGATGGCATACGACCTAGAAGTGCTGATACTTCTGTACCTGCAAGTGTGTAACGGTAGATGTTATCTACGAAGAAAAGTACATCACGACCTTCGTCACGGAACTTCTCTGCCATAGTAAGACCAGTCAATGCAACACGTAAACGGTTACCTGGAGGCTCGTTCATCTGACCGTATACAAGCGATACTTTATCAAGTACGTTTGAATCGTTCATTTCATGATAGAAATCGTTACCCTCACGAGTACGCTCACCAACACCTGCGAATACAGAGTAACCACTGTGCTCGATTGCGATGTTACGGATAAGTTCCATCATGTTTACGGTTTTACCTACACCGGCACCACCGAATAGTCCAACTTTACCACCTTTAGCGAACGGACATACAAGGTCGATTACCTTGATACCTGTTTCTAGTAGTTCAATTGAACTTGATTGCTCTTCATATGAAGGGGCTGCACGGTGAATTGACATACGCTCGTCTTCACCAATTGGACCTGCTTCATCGATTGGCTGACCCAATACGTCCATGATACGACCAAGGGTCTTTGTACCTACTGGAACTTTAATTGGCTCGCCTGTGCCTTCTACTGAAGTGCTACGACGTAAACCGTCAGTAGTACCTAGTGCGATTGCACGAACTACGCCGCCACCTAGTTGTTGTTGAACTTCTAGAGTCAAACCAACTAAGTCGCCTTCTGTAATTTTTACTGCTTCATACACAGCTGGCACGCTATCTTGTGGGAACTCAATGTCCACAACGGCGCCGATAATTTGGACGACCTTACCTAAACTCATGTCTATTCCTCTCGTTAAACTTTGCCGAAGCGTTATACCGCAGCCGAACCACTAACAATCTCACTGATCTCTTGTGTGATTGCAGCTTGACGTGCTTTGTTATAAATCAGTTGCAGCTCATCAATTAGGTCACCAGCATTATCAGTTGCGGCTTTCATCGCAACCATACGGGCAGCCTGTTCAGAGGCAGCATTCTCAACTACACCTTGGTACACTTGTGATTCAATGAAGCGTACTAACAGAGTCTCTAAAATAGCCTCTGGGTTTGGCTCGTACAAGTAGTCCCAAGCGTGAGCTGATACTTCTTCTTCAGCTTTTGGCAAAGGTAATAACTGATCGATTACTGGCTCTTGCTTCATGGTATTTACAAAGTTGTTGTATACCACGAATAAACGGTCAATTTTTCCTTCAGCGAATGCATCAAGCATTACTTTTACAGGACCAATTACATCCTGAATTGAAGGTGCATCTCCAAGACCCGCTTTTTTAGCGAGTAGTTGACCACCGAAGCGTTGGAAGAAACCAGCAGCTTTGCCGCCGAGCGTTGCATATTCTGCGTCTACGCCTTTTTCTTTCCAAGCTTGTACGTCTTGTGTCACTTTTTTGAACTCATTCGTGTTCAAACCGCCACACAGACCACGGTCAGTAGAGATAACAATATAACCAACTCGCTTCACATCACGTTCTTCTAAGAACGGATGATGGAAGTCAAGATTAGCTTGAGCAACACGACCGATCACTTTGCGTAAGTTCTCAGCATATGGACGGCTTGACGCCACACGGTCTTGCGCACGCTTCATTTTAGAAGCGGCAACCATTTCCATTGCGCTGGTGATCTTCTGAGTATTTTTAATACTCCCGATCTTGCTTTTAATCTCTTTTCCGCTGGCCATGACTCTCTCTCCGAATCAAGGTGAGTGTTAGCGATAACACCCACCATGCATAACTAAATTACCAAGTTTGCGTTGACTTGAACTTCTCAAGAAGTTCTTTCAACTGCGCTTCGATCTCGGCGTTGTAGTTACCTGTTTCATTGATTTGAGCCATTAGCTCTGCGTATGTGCTGTTTGCAAAACCAATTAGGCCTTCTTCGAAGTCACCGATTTTCGCGATTTCGATGTCTTGTAGGAAGCCTTTCTCAGCTGCAAATAGAGACAGAGACATTTCAGCAACAGACATTGGTGCGTATTGTTTCTGCTTCATTAGCTCAGTTACGCGCTCACCATGCTCAAGTTGAGCACGAGTTGCATCGTCAAGGTCAGAAGCGAACTGAGAGAACGCTGCTAGTTCACGGTATTGAGCTAGCGCTAGACGGATACCACCACCTAGTTTCTTAACGATTTTCGTTTGCGCAGCACCACCAACACGAGATACCGAGATACCAGCATTTACTGCCGGACGGATACCTGCGTTGAATAAGTCAGTTTCTAGGAAGATCTGACCATCGGTGATTGAGATAACGTTAGTAGGTACGAATGCAGAAACATCACCACCTTGAGTTTCAATGATAGGCAATGCTGTCAATGAACCTGTTTTACCTTTCACTTCACCGTTAGTGAACTTCTCTACGTAATCAGCGTTTACACGCGATGCACGCTCTAGAAGACGCGAGTGAAGGTAGAATACGTCACCTGGGTATGCTTCACGACCTGGTGGACGCTTCAATAGCAATGAGATCTGACGGTAAGCAACAGCTTGCTTAGACAGGTCATCATATACGATTAGTGCATCTTCACCGCGGTCACGGAAGTATTCACCCATAGTACAACCAGCAAATGGCGCTAGGAATTGTAGCGCTGCTGATTCTGAAGCTGATGCAACAACAACGATTGTGTTTTCAAGTGCACCATGTTCTTCAAGTTTACGTACTACGTTTGCAATCGTAGATGCTTTTTGACCAACCGCTACGTACACACACTTAACGCCTGTGCCTTTTTGGTTGATGATTGCATCGATTGCTAGTGCAGTTTTACCAGTCTGACGGTCACCGATAACCAGCTCACGCTGACCACGACCAACTGGGATCATTGCATCGATAGACTTATAACCAGTTTGTACTGGTTCGTCTACTGATTGACGCTCGATTACGCCTGGTGCAATTTTCTCAACTGGTTCAAAACCGTCGTTATCTAGTGCGCCTTTACCATCGATAGGCTGACCAAGTGTGTTTACAACACGACCAAGTAGACCACGACCAACAGGTACTTCTAGGATACGACCAGTAGATTGTACTTTTACGCCTTCTTTAAGGTCGGCGTAAGGACCCATTACTACTGCACCTACTGAGTCACGCTCAAGGTTTAGTGCGATAGCATAACGGTTGCCAGGAAGCTCGATCATCTCACCTTGCATACAGTCAGCTAGACCGTGGATGCGGATGATACCATCTGTAACAGATACAATTGTACCTTCGTTACGTGCTTCACTTACAACTTCAAACTGCTCAATACGTTGTTTGATCAGCGCAGAAATTTCTGTGGAATTAAGTTGCATGCTCATTTTCCCAATTACGATTGTAGCGAGGCCGCTAGGCGGTCAAGTTTGCCACGGACAGTTCCGTCAATAACGGTGTCACCAGCTTTGATCACAAGGCCGCTAACTACGGCTTCGTCGATGCTACAATTCAGCTTAACTTTGCGTGCGAAACGTTTTTCAAGTGCCGCGACCAATTTGTCTTGCTGTTCACCAGCAAGTTCAGTTGCAGAAATCACGTCAACGTCGATTTCTTTGTCATATTCTGCTTTAAATTCAGCAAAAATATCAGCAACTGCTGGAATGGCGGCTAAACGCTCATTTTCGGCCATCAGCTTGATAAGATTCTGACCCTGTTCGTTGAGTTGCTCAGAACATACTTTCAGTAATACATCAGTTTGTTCTGCAGCAGTTGGCATGCTTGCAAGCAAAGAAGCCACTTGCTCATCGCTGGCCACTTGGCCAGCGAAGAACAACATGTCATTCCAAGCGTCAACATTGCCTTTTTCAACAGCAAGTTCAAAAGCCGCTTTAGCGTATGGGCGAGCGATAGTAGTCAATTCAGACATGCTCATACCCTCCGTTACAGCTCAGCGACAAGTTTTTCAACGATGTCACTGTGTGCGGCTTGATTGATTTCACGCTCTAAAATCTTCTCAGCGCCAACCACTGCCAGAGTAGCAACTTGCTTACGCAGGTCCTCTGTCACACGGCTACGCTCTGATTCAACTTCAGAGTGTCCTTGAGCAATAATTTTCTCACGCTCTTGCTGACCACGAGTAGTCTCCTCGTCAACAATTAACGCTGCACGCTTTTTAGCTTGATCAATGATATCAGCCGCTTGAGTTTTTGCTTCCGTCAACTGCTCTGCAGCCTCTAGACGCACACGTTCAAGTTCTTTTTCGGCTTTATCAGAGGCAGCTAAACCATCTTCGATTTTTTTCTGGCGAGCTTCAATTGCACCATTTAGTGGTGGCCATACGAACTTCATACAAAATAATACGAAGACCGTAAACGCAATTAATTCACCGATAAGAGTGGCGTTTAAGTTCACAACCGCTCCTCCTTAAATAGTAAGCTGTTCAAAGTTAAATTAAAGTACGAACAACAATACCATCGCGATACCAACACCGATCATTGCAACAGCATCGATTAGACCAGCTAGGATGAACATCTTAACCTGTAGTGAAGGCGCAAGTTCAGGCTGACGAGCACATGCTTCAAGGAATTTACCACCCATGTTACCGAAGCCGATCGCTGTACCGATAGCACCGAAGCCGATAAGTAAAGCAACTGCGATGTACTTAAGACCTAATACTAGTTCCATTTTTTTCTCCAAAGTTTCAATTGTAAATTAAAGTTAAAATATAAAATAAAAATTAATGATTATCTGAGCTTGCCATGCTTAGGTATACGATTGTAAGCATCATAAATACGAATGCTTGCAGAACGATTACCAAGATGTGGAATACAGCCCAAATAAAGTGCAACGGTAGTTGCATTAAACCAACTGCGCCGATCAAGATGAAAATCAACTCACCAGCGTATAAGTTACCAAACAAACGAAGCGCTAACGAGAACGGCTTAGCAACCAGTGCTATCGTCTCTAGTAGCAAGTTAAACGGGATCAAAAGTACTTGAACCAGCTTGTTATCTGAACTGAACGGGTGCAACGTAAGCTCTTTAATAAAGCCACCGATGCCTTTGATTTTAATTGAGTACCCGATCATCAATAAGAACACACCAATTGCAAGCGCTGCGGTCAAGTTGATATCAGTGGTTGGTACAATCTTCATGTACACATCGTGAGAATCCATACCAAATGCGGTTTCACCAACAACACCAGCAAATGCAGGTAAGAAATCTACAGGTATTAAATCCATTAGGTTCATTAAGAACACCCAAACAAAAATTGTTAGAGCTAATGGAGCTATCAGCTTGCTACTACCATGATAGGTGTCACGTACGTTGTCACCAACGAACTCCACGATCATTTCAATGAAACACTGAAATTTACCCGGTACACCTGTGGTAGATTTAGTAGCGGCACTACGGAAGATCCATAAAAATATCAGACCTAACCCGATTGACCATGCGAGGGTATCTACGTGCCATGTCCAGAAACCACTGTCCGCGCATGCTTTATTGAAGGCAAGACCGGCGTCGGTCGAACACATCTTGGCATTGGTCAAGTGATGCTGAATATGGCTTGATAGAGTAACTTCTTCTGCAGCCATGTTTTATCCCAAAAGTTAATGATTAAAAAAAATCGGTGCCAACCATTGTGTGAACATCACCAGTATATAACAGCAAAAAAATGGCAATGCCATGACTGAAAAATACTTAAATACCAGTGCGAACAAACACACAGTCAGCAAAAACTTTAATCCATTGCCTCGTTTTATCGAGTCAAATACTTGCTCTGCTTTACTCGCGCCCATATATCTAAAGGCGTATAAAGCGAACACTAAGCTAGGAAGTACTGAAACTAGGCCACCGGCTATTGCTGATGCCCCCGCATGCACTCCCCAAGCGATTAAAACTATTACTGCAGCGACGATTGCTACGATACCCTGAAGTAATACGCCTTTTAATGCGGCTCGTCTATACGGGCCAGCTAACGAATGAGTCACTTTTTATTAACCTTTATGACCTTAAACTTAATCAGGGTATGAAAACTGGCGAAATTATACTTATTTTTGGTGATTTTGCAACTTGAAGAGACGAATAGTGGCGCTTTTTCAGCACCACCATTGTTTATTTATTGGTCATTCAGGCGGTTGTTGCATGTCTGGATGAATGCGGCCCAAAATGCCATCGAGTTCATCTAAGCTAGTATAAGAAATCACCAACTTGCCTTTACCTCGATTATTATAATTAATTTCCACTTTAGCACCTAGATTTTCGCCTAATTGTTGTTCTAACAATTTGACATCAGGGTCCTTTTCCTTTGTTTCTTTTTTATCCACTGGGGTTAAAATACTACGTACCAGTTTCTCTGTTTCACGGACTGTCAGGGCTTTTGCAACAGCGGTACGGGCAACCTCAGATTGCGCTTCTCCAGAGAGTGCCAATAAGCACCGAGCATGGCCCATTTCGATGTCACCATGCTCCAACAAAATTTTAACATCATCATTGAGATTATTGAGACGTAGTAGATTCGTCACTGTGGTACGTGATTTACCAACCGCTTCAGCCACCTGTTGATGCGTTAATTCAAATTCTGTAAGCAAGCGATGCAATGCGACCGCTTCTTCCATCGCGTTGAGATCTTCACGCTGAATATTCTCTATTAGTGCAATAGCAACCGCAGCCTCATCGGCCACCTGTTTCAAAATACAAGGCACAACATTTAATTGTGCTAATTGCGCAGCTCGCCAACGTCGTTCACCAGCAATAATTTCATAATCCGTATCACTGATATGGCGCACAACAATAGGCTGTAATATACCTTGTGAGCGAATTGAACCAGCCAGTTCTTCAAGCGCTTGTTCCGACATGTCTTTACGAGGTTGATATTTTCCTGGCCGTAAATATTCAATCGGCAACCGTTGCAGCTCACCATCAGTATGTTCAATTTTACTGTCAATGTGCTTTTCGGTAACATCGCTTTTTACTTCTTCCACGGTATCAATGGCAACTGGCTCAGATGAAGGAGCCGGTTTTGCAGAGCTCAATAAAGCGTCCAAACCTCGGCCTAAACCACGTTTTTTAACCGACATGTTATTATTATCCTCTTAGGCAACCGCAGCAGATTGCTTTTCTTTTCGACGCAACATTTCCCCAGCTAACGCCAAATACGCTTTTGCACCACTTGATGCCCTATCGTAGTACATTGCTGGTGCACCAAAACTCGGCGCTTCGGCTAATCGTACATTACGTGGGATCACAGTACGATATACTTTTTCACCAAAATGCTGTTTTAATTGTTCAGAAACATCATTGGCTAAACGATTACGTGGATCATACATGGTACGTAAAATCCCCTCAATCTGTAAATTTGGATTTACTAATTTAGCTAATTGGGTAATGGTATCCATCAAGGCAGTTAATCCTTCCAATGCATAATATTCACACTGCATCGGCACAAGAATTGAATCTGCGGCGGCCATCGCATTCACCGTCAACATATTCAATGAGGGTGGACAGTCAATAAATATAAACTCATATTGATCTTGAATGGACTCCAGTGCATTTCTTAAACGCACCTCACGCGCAAATAATTCCATCAATTTAACTTCAGCAGCCGTAACATCTCCATTTGCTGCAATTAAGTGATATTCTCCTGATGTTTCTGTACTGATCACTTCAGAAATAGCTAATTCTTCAATTAACAAATCATAAATTGTGGGTACATCACTATATTTATCAACGCCACTTCCCATTGTCGCATTCCCTTGCGGGTCTAAGTCAATAAGTAGGACTTTACGTTTGGTCGCAGCCATTGATGCGGCTAAATTTACAGCCGTGGTGGTTTTGCCAACGCCACCTTTTTGGTTTGCAATTGCAATAACTTTTGCCACAGTGTCCTCAAAAAGCTCAATCTTTAGAAAGAATAATTAAATGCCGCTCAGCATCCAGTTCTGGAACTTCTAAGCTAATCTTTTGCTCAAAGTGCACACCCGTCGGCAAGTTTTCTAACTCTTGCTCAGGAAATTGACCTTTTAGCGCAATAAAGCGACCTGAATTATCAATTAAATGCTCACACCATTGCACCATATCTTGTAAAGATGCAAAAGCACGGCTCAGCACACCATCTAATTTAACATCTGGTTGATAATCTTCAACACGAGACTGCACTGGCATGACATTATCTAAGCCAAGCGCATGTTTTACTTGCATTAAAAAACGCACTCGTTTACCAAGGCTATCAAGTAATACAAATTGTGTTTCTGGTAATGCAATGGCTAATACGATACCCGGTAATCCAGGACCCGTACCCACATCAATATAATGCTTACCCGATAGGTGAGGTGCAACCATCAAAGAGTCCATGATGTGTTTAACCACCATTTCGTTCGGGTTACGTATAGAAGTTAAGTTGTAAGCTTTATTCCATTTGTCTAATAATTCAACATACTGCACAAGTTGCTGTTGTTGGCGTTCAGTTAGCACAATATCCGTTTGCGCTAATAAAGAAGATAGTTGTTGATGTAACACGAGATCCCATTGCCGTTACGCTGATTTGCGCAACAGCCCTTGCTTTTTCAGATACACTAATAATAGCGAAATCGCCGCCGGGGTGATACCAGAAATACGAGAAGCTTGACCAATAGTGTCAGGTCGAGCATCAGTTAACTTTGCAACAACCTCATTTGATAAACCACTTACCTGACTATAATCAAACTCTTTTGGTAGCAATGATTCTTCATGCCGCAGTTGTTTATTGATTTCATCTTGCTGACGTGCAATGTATCCAGCATATTTCGTTTGGATCTCTACTTGTTCAAGTGCTTGAATATTCGTAGCATCAGATCCTAAACCTTCAATAGCCATAAGATCATGATAGTTGATCTCTGGGCGACGGATCAGATCTTCTAAACTGGCTTCACGAGTTAATGGTGTTTTAAGTAACTCATTAACTTGATCAATTGATGGGTGATCTTTATGGATCCACGTTGCTTTTAAACGTTGTGATTCTTGTTCCATAACCTCTAGTTTATCATTAAATGCAGCCCATCGTTCATCATCAACTAAGCCAAGCTCTCGGCCTTTCTCTGTTAAACGTAAATCGGCGTTATCTTCACGTAATAACAATCGGTATTCAGCACGGCTAGTAAACATACGGTACGGTTCTTTGGTACCAAGAGTCGCTAAGTCATCAATTAGAACGCCGGTATATGCTTGATCTCGACGTGGTGTCCATGCATCTTTGCCTTGCACTTGTAACGCAGCATTCATACCAGCAATAAGACCTTGTGCACCAGCCTCTTCATAACCGGTAGTCCCATTTATTTGTCCAGCGAAAAATAAGCCGCTGATAAATTTAGTTTCTAAAGATTGTTTTAAATCTCTCGGATCAAAAAAGTCATATTCAATCGCATAACCGGGCCTACAAATATGTGCACTTTCAAATCCTTTAATTGACTGTACTATTTGCAACTGCACATCGAAGGGTAAGCTGGTGGAAATGCCATTAGGATATAATTCATAAGAAGTAAGTCCTTCTGGTTCAACAAAGATCTGATGTTTATCTTTATCTGCAAAACGCACTATTTTATCTTCAATCGAAGGACAGTATCTCGGACCAATCCCTTCAATAACACCAGCATACATAGGAGAACGGTGTAAATTCTCACGGATCACATCATGTGTTTTTTCATTGGTATAAGTGATATAGCAAGGGATCTGTTGCGGATGATCTGAATGTTTACCCATAAATGAAAAAGTGGGTGTGGGTGTATCGCCAGGCTGTGTTTGCATCACAGAGAAATCAACGGTTCTGGCGTCAATACGCGGTGGTGTACCTGTTTTTAATCTATCAACACGAAATGGAAGTTCACGCAAACGCTCAGCAAGTGCAATTGAAGGCGGATCGCCAGCTCTTCCACCTTTGAAATTTTCCATGCCAATGTGAATTTGTCCACCTAAGAATGTACCTACAGTAAGTACCACTGAATTAGCACCAAAACGTAACCCCATTTGAGTTACAACGCCTTTTACTTGGTCTTGCTCAACAATTAAATCATCACAAGATTGTTGAAAGATTTTCAGGTTCTTTTGATTTTGTAAAATACTTTGAATTTCAGCTTTGTATAAAACACGATCAGCTTGTGCTCGTGTTGCTCTTACCGCAGGTCCTTTAGACGAATTCAGAGTTCGAAATTGAATACCCCCTTTGTCTATCGCTTTCGCCATAGCTCCACCAAGCGCGTCAATTTCTTTAACTAAATGTCCCTTGCCGATGCCACCAATTGCGGGATTACATGACATCTGACCCAGAGTATCCATATTGTGTGTTAACAATAAAGTGTTCATACCCATTCTAGCAGCAGCAAGCGCAGCTTCAGTACCTGCGTGTCCGCCACCAACTACAATAACGTCAAAATGTTCATGATAAATCATTTACGGGATCCTACTTAAAAATTACCGGTTAGATTTTGAAAGGATGCGTATTCTACCTAGAAATACTCAGAAGTGAAATGATTAAATAGTAACCAACAAGAAAAAACCAAAAAGAGATCTTTTAATATAAATAAGATCTTTTTAAAGATCTTTATTAGATCTTATTACTACTGAACTCAATATCTGTGAGTAAGGTTTAATATCTATTTAATAGCAATAACTTAGATCAGATCAATTGATGTGAATAGGATCGGATCAAGTATCTAATAAGCTCTGATCAAAACAACGATTTATACACAGGGTCAGATCAACTTATAATTATCCCAAGGATAACTATGGTTAGATCAGCAGGTAGATCAAAGGTTATCCACAATACGATCTAAAAAAAAGCAAAAATGTGAATAACATCTGTGTAAAAGATCTGTTGGTGCCTATGAATATACCGTAAGCCTATCACTGAATTGCGGTAACCAAGCCAGCGCTGTGTCTTCTGGTAGAGATTCATCGAGTATATTGATCTCTAAAGTCGGCAATATTTTACTTGCTCCTTTATTAATCAATAACTTAGCGATATTTTTAGCTGCATAATTGTAAGTGTCATAACTTGTATCACCAATGCCGATAACAGCAAACTGAATGCCATCCAAATTATCTTGTTGATTTATTTGATCAATAAAAGGCAATAAGTTTTCCGGGTAGTCACCCGCACCGTAAGTTGATGTAACGACCAGCCATACATTATATCCACACTGAGTGAGGTCCGGTTGTTCTTGTAAATTAACAGTAAACCCTTGATTATCTAAGTCTTCTTTTATTTGATCAGCAACATATTCAGCTGATCCCATTTGACTACCTACGACGATCTCTATTTGTGGCATTGTAATTGATCAAGTCTTTTTAATGCCGTCATAATATCGTGCCTGTGGAAGAAGTAAAGAGGAGGGGAGTTTGATTGGATAAAAAATGACGTGTGTTTATTGTTCAAAATGAACTTTTTTACTTTATGTTATTGAATTTTAATATATAAATAAAATATTCCATACGGTTATTAAGTGAAATTTATGTGGATAAACTGAGAATATCTTTTCGATAAGTTTTATTCAATGAATGCATTATATGATGATTTTGACTAAATTTGGTTTGAATGAGGATGATTTTCATGATGTGGACAAATTGAATGTGTATAACGATCAAGTCTTTGATTTAGATCTGTTTTTTTAGATCTATTAAGTTAGATCTATATATTAAAAAAGTCTAAAAACATTTAAATTAGATCGGAGCTGTTATTTGAACGGTTAGATTTTGACTGACTTGCTAGCTATTTGGACTAATGGCTTGGGATGAGCTGTGGAATTGAGTAGTCAGCGGGGTTGTCTGTGTTGGAATTGTTTACAAATTATAAAATAGGTATGCTTATATTCGGATCAAAATCTATTTTCTGTCTTTAATCTATTGTTACTTATGATGTTATGTCCGATAAATAACGCTCTCTTTTTAGCCAGTGATATTTCTCACTAGTATGGTAAATATACTAAACGATGAGTTATTAGAATACCTATGGGTATAGAAAAGCTTTAATTAAAACCTTAAAGGGGCTAGATCTTTTAAGGTTTTAACTGCGGTGTACGTATTATTTACCGATACAAAATGAGCTGAAGATCTTACCCAGTAAATCGTCGGAGGTGAATTCACCGGTAATTTCGTTTAAATATTGCTGCGTTAAACGTAGCTCTTCAGCAAGAATTTCACCAGCAATGTGCATTTCTAACTGTGTTTTACCAATATCTAAGTGCTCTGCTGAACGTTCTAACGCATCTAAGTGACGGCGGCGTGCCATAAAGCCACCTTCCGTAGCTCCCTGGAAGCCAATACAAGCTTTTAGATGATCGCGTAGCAAATCTATGCCATCGGTATTTTTTGCACTCAAACGTAAGACAGGGTAATCGCCTTGTTGACACATACCGACCGCTTCTTGCGATAAATCTATTTTATTGCGAACGACGGTGACTGCCATACCTTGAGGGAGACGCGCCATAAATTCAGGCCAAATTTGCATAGGATCAGTGTGAACGGTGTCGGTTCCATCGACCATAAACAATACATGGTCGGCTTGGATTATTTCATCCCAGGCACGTTCAATACCAATTTGCTCTACTTTATCAGGGCTATCACGCAGTCCTGCGGTATCAATTATGTGCAGTGGCATACCATCTATATGAATATGCTCACGCAGTACGTCTCGGGTGGTACCCGCAATGTCTGTCACGATAGCGGCTTCGCGGCCAGCTAATGCATTAAGTAAGCTAGATTTACCTGCGTTTGGGCGACCTGCGATCACGACACGCATACCTTCGCGCATGATGCTGCCTTGCTTTGCTTGTTTACGGACTTCATTAAGTTGTTCGATGATTGCGTTTAAATCACCACTCACTTTTCCATCAGATAAAAAGTCGATTTCTTCATCTGGAAAGTCGATAGCCGCTTCAACATACATACGTAAATGGATAACTTTCTCCACCAGCGTATTAATATGATTAGAGAAATCGCCTTGTAAAGAGTGAAGGGCACTTTTTGCTGCTTGTTCACTAGTGGCATTAATTAGATCAGCAATCGCTTCTGCTTGTGTTAAGTCCATTTTGTCGTTTAAGAATGCGCGTTCTGAAAACTCACCGGGCTGCGCTAAGCGCACGCCAGATATTTGGCAAATTTCTTTGAGTAGCATATCAATGACAACAGGGCCACCATGACCTTGCAGTTCTAAAACATCTTCGCCAGTAAAAGAATTAGGGCCTGCAAAATAGAGTGCGATCCCTTGATCTAATTGTTCACCTTTTAAGGTATTGAAAGGTAAATATTCGGCATAGCGCGTTTTTGGGCATTTCCCAATAATATGCTGCGCAACGTCAGAAGCTAATGCACCTGATATGCGGATAATACCTACGCCGCCGCGTCCTGGTGCAGTCGCTTGAGCAACGATGGTGTCTTGTGTATTCATAAGGCCGTTAATGAAGCGTTTATATTACTTTTAATTGTACAGCAAAGGGGCAAACTGGGCTATTAACAACCATGACATATTGCATTCGCTTTTGTATATTAGGGGCACTAGCGTATATAGGGAATATAAGAAAACGTGTATCAATTTAAACAGTTTACATTTGAACCTGTTTTAGAGCAGTTGCATGTTGATGAGCAGATCGTAACTCTACGACCTAAAGTCGCACAATTACTCTTATTATTTTTAGATCAGCCAGGCAAGTTATTGAGCCGAGAGGAGATACTTTCACGGCTATGGCTTCATAGTGAATATCGTGATGCCGCTTTAACGCAGAGTATCCAGGAGTTACGAAAACACCTTGGTGATAACGCCCAGAACCCGCGCTTTATTAAAACTTACCCGCAGAAAGGGTATATTTGGATCAGTCCGGTACATAGAAAGTATAAAATAGCTCGATTCTTAAATAGGACTAATTTTTTTCGATCGAACTTTGCTTCTATCATGATGCTGTTTATTACGATGATCGGGGTTGTATTATCGCTTTCTCTACCAAATTTCTTTGATAAAGAGCAGCAACAAGGTGCACATGTAACGGTATCATTACCGACACTTATTGTGATGGACATCGATAATTTAACAGGGAAGGTTGAATTTGATTGGTGGGGCTTTACGCTGCAGCAACAATTAAAAAAGGGTGCAAGGCATACCTTTAGTATTGGGAATGAAGCCACATTCATTGATCAACAAAATGATACACACAAGCCAGACAAAACAACCATATTTTCAGCGTCTTTAACCCAGCAACAGCAGCGATATGTATTGAATTATCAAATAACACGTAATAATCAAGCACCGATATACGGTCAGCTATTCAGTGAGAATCTGACTGCACCGCTAGATAGTATGGTCACTGAGTTGGTGCAACAATTAAATGGTGTCGTACAGCCGGTATCAACAGAAGTTGTTTCAGCAAATCATGATTCAAGGATCAGCTATTTAAGTGGGTTACATGCGTTAACTTATTATGGTATCTCCGCGGCAACCCCATTTTTTCAAGCCTCTTTATTACATGATGATAATAATCAAGCTGCACGGTTAGAACTTGCCAATTTACTATGGAAAACGGGGCAATATTCTTTAGCACAGCATTATTTTGATGGTATTGACTTGGATGAAAGTGATGAGTTTTTAACGGTTCGATACCACCTTTATTATGGCCAATTTTTATTACATGAAGGCCGCTTTGATTCTATAGAGGTATCATTAGCAAAAAGTATGCAGTTTGCCAACGAATTAAAGCACCGCAGCTTACTTGGTCAAGTGTACCAATTAGAAGCTGATTTGGCTTGGCTGAAGTTTGATTGGCCTCGCCACCATCGAGCGGTACAAAATATGAAATTAATAAATGGGGGACTGTCTGTGAGTTTATTGGAATCGCAACGTGCATTTTATATTGCAAACCCCCCTCAAGCAGGTCTGGAACAAAACACCGAATTAGACATTGAAGATAATTTAAAGGTGATAAATCGCGCGATTCATTATTATCAACAACAAAAGCAACTCGCCCCGTTAATGAAAAGCTACTTTGCATTTGGGCAAAATTATCAAGCACCGTTAGGGCTGAGAAAAGAAGCGCTATACAAGAGTTTGAATATGGCTAAAACCCAAGGCAATGTGTATTTACAACAACAAATACTACTCTATTTGGGGTTCTTTCATATTCAGTTACACGAGGGGAACGCTGCATTGACGACCCTTTGGAAGTTAGAAAGTATGAATGCTCTCTCAGCTAATATTGCAATACAAGCTGAGTTTTTAATATCGATGGCGTACATGGATAATGTGCTACGAGCAGATATATTTGATAAAACATCTTTTATTAATGCGAAGCGAGGGTTTGAAAAGTTAATTTCGGATAATAAAAGTGGCCATATTACTCAGGCGAATGCGCAATTGTTGTTAGCTTGGTTATTAGTTCACCAACAAGACTATACCGCTGCTATGTCATTAACGGATCAGGCAATTACGACGTACAAAGCGTATAAGTTTGTCGATAGCCTAGCGTATGCACACTACACTAAAATGTATATTTTGCTTCAGCAAGAACAGTTTGAGCACTCACTGTCATTTGCTATGAAAAAACCAAAACATAAATTAACGGCTATTTATAAAAGTGCGGCGCAGTGGCAATTAGGCCATTTTGATCGTGCTATCAAATCTATGACTGAAACTAAAGTGCGTTTTCATTTACAGTGGCAAAGTACGGATCAAAATCTATTACACCATTTTATAGAAGCAAGAAATGAGGGAGTTAAATTGGATTCGCTCCCTCAATTATTGCCACCACCTTACAGTGTGTATTGTCAATCTGAATGGGTGTTTGAGTAGTGGGGTGTATGCAGCAAAGTTTTACTTGGTGGTGTATTACCTCTATACATCACACTTCCTTGGTTATTAAGTAATATCCAATAGGGCAGTTCAGAGACTGAGAATTGCCTAAAAAGCACATTATGTTTATCAAATATCACTGGATGAGTGATGTAAAATTGTTGCTTATAAGTATGTGTATCTGCAATAGAGACGTAAAAAGGCTTAATGATAGTGAGCTTTTCTATTTTGCTGTTTAAATCAAGTTGGTTATGCGCTTTAATCTTTTCTACACAATCGGGTAAGTGGTGTTTAGGGCAAAGCGCATCACTAAAAAATAATAGTCGAGTAGGGTGCTTGTCGGACTGATTAAAATCAAAATGGCTATTTTGCAAGCTAGTTAATCGCAATTGCTCTGCAGTGATAACTAGGTGCTCTTTGTTTGGTAAACTAACGAGTGTATTTGGTGTATATGTATTAACGACTTCCCCCTGTTTTAAGCTAATCACTGTTGGTGTTTTTTGTACCGAAAAGTGTTTTGCTAAGCGGTTGTTTTTGTCTATTTTGAGCGTCTTAAATTGTGGGTATGCTTGTATGAAATGTGCAAGGTCAGCGGTATTTACGTTCATATCTATTTGAAAATAACGACGTGGAAGGTGTGATTTTGGAAGGTTGCTTAATGCGGCATATTCACTCCATATATCAATAAAGACGACTTCTTCATGGGCCATTGCTGTTTGAGCTTCAGTGATTTTTATATTACAGATCATCAATATGTTAAAAAGGAACCATAGTAGGGGTTTATTCATGATGTTGTCCTTGTGTCGTTAAGTCGAGGAGCTTGGCTTTGAGCTCATCTGTTAATAGTGCGCTGCGATGGATGATGTTCCCTTGTTTATCAATAATGATATGAGTCGGTGTGCCAGTAATTTTAAATCGCTCCACGAGTGAGCCATCATCAAATACGGTGGGAAAGGTATAGTTATATTGAGATAGAAAGCGACTGACCAATTGAGGTGATTGATTTAAACCCACGTTAATCGAGACAACATGTGTCTGTTCCCGCTTTGTATTGGCTGTTTTTTGTAAGTGGGGCATCTCTTCTATACAGTAGCGACACCAAGTGGCCCAAAACTTTAGGTAAGTAATTTTGTTTTGAGTGTGAATTGTCTTCCCCTGTATTGTGTTTAAAACGAGTGGTTTGATGAGTTGTGATGCATAACAGGCATTGTGTGTTAGACCTATTAAAAGTAGTGAGTATATGACTGCGTAATATCGTTTCATGATGTTTCCGTTATTGTATTAAAAGAATAGCGCTTGTCCGGCGCGTATTAAGTAGTACTGCGCCATGAATAGCATCAGTAGTGCAAAAATAGTGGGTGGGAGCGTTAACCAACGTCCGGACTTGGGAAGAACATTGAGTAAATGACTAAATACGCCCAGTATAAATAGCAAAGCGCTCATCCCTAATGCAAAGCAAAAAAGCAGTGCAGCACCAAAGCCACTCTGTTGTTGCTCTGCGACAAAAAGTAATAAGCCTGCCAGTATAGGAGAGGTACAAGGGGCTGCGACTAATCCACTGGCCGCACCCATGAAAAACGGCTTTTGACTCGATAAGGAGACGTTTGAAAGTAAGTTTGGAAGTGCTAACCAACCTTTGAGAATGGCAGCAAAATAGAGAAGTAAATTAGCAAAACCAATTTGAACCCATGGATCACTGGCGACAGATCCAAACATTTTACCGGACAGAGCAGCTAACCAACCTAACGCGGCATAAACTAATGCAAAACCTAAGCAGTAGTACGCGGCTCTGCGTTTTTTGTACTGCTGTTCGGAATTTCTAGGTGCTAATGAAGCAATTGTTATGGGGAGTAGAGGGTAAATGCAAGGGGATAAACTGGCTAATACACCACTAAAAAAAGCGCTCAGAAGTAACCACCAGCTTAATTGCAGTACATTAAGTTGGCTTAATAGCAATGTTTCTAATTCAACAACCATGACAAACTCTATGAAATCTTGAAATTGTCGATGAGTATTTTATAAGGTCTCAGTAAAGCCTATCAAATAGACATAAAATAGAGATAAAAAAACATTAAATTATTGATATATATAAATATAAACCCATAAAAAAGTGAATGAAAGGCGAGGGGGATTAGCCGTTGAATATGGGAAATGAAGATAAGCGCTAGCGCATACTGTTCAGTAATTTCGTATTCATTGCATTACACGAGAAATCTCTGTCTGCGCTAAACTAATAATCGTATTTTATGGGGTAATAATTTGAAGGGTTATTACTTAACCTGAGCATAAAGGTAACTCGCTTTAGTTCTTATACAGATCTCAGGTTACTTATATTAAAGTGGTGTAGTAAATAAATGGGGGGTTGTCTAAATAAGAGGGGTAAAGCATCTATGCTAGCGGGAGTAAATAATTGAAAACGCCTGCAAGTTAGCAGGCGTTTGATCGATAACAAAAAGCTGTTTTACAATGGCTTTATCTTACCTTTAATCCTTTCTTTTCCATCCCGCGGTAGATGATAAGCATCTGTGCAATGGTGATCAGGTTCGATACTAACCAGTATAAAACGAGGCCTGATGGGAAAGGGAAGATTAAGAAGAATATCGTAAATACCACAGGCATGTACGTCATCATCTTTTGCTGCATTGGATCTGTGACAGTCATCGGCTGCAGCTTTTGCGTTAGAAACATACTCGCACCAAATAAAATAGGCAGTACGTAGTATGGGTCTGCCGCCGACAAGTCTGTAAGCCAGAACATGAATTCAGCGTGGCGTAACTCTGTCGACTCTAAGAATACATAGAACAAGGCTAAGAAAATTGGCATTTGTAGTAATAGAGGTAAACAGCCACCCATCGGGTTAACTTTCTCTTTGCGATATAGTTCCATCGTAGCTTGACCAAACTTCTGGCGGTCATCGCCATAACGCTCTTTTAATGCCTGCATTTTTGGCTGTAGCATGCGCATTTTAGCCATTGAGGTGTATTGCGCTTTAGTCAGTGGGTAAAGTGCAGACTTCACCAAAATAGTGATCGCGATAATGGCTAGTCCCCAGTTACCTATCAGGCCATATAAGAACTTAAGTAATATGAACAGTGGCTGAGAGATAAAAAATAACCAGCCATAGTCTACAGTTAAATCTAAGTTATGATGAATAGCTTCTAAAGCATCTCCATCTTTCGGGCCCATGTAATAGGTAGCTGACAGGTTAACTGTACTATTGGCTTGGACATTCACCGGCTCGCCTTTTAACCCCATAATACCTTGGCCATTACGCACTGCGGTATAAATGGTGTTATTTGACTCTTGCATTGGTACCCATGCACTTACAAAGTAATGCTGAATAAATGCGACATAGCCACCTAACGTATTCTTGTTAAGATTCGCTTCAATCATGTCATCAAAGCTGTATTTTTCATAGGGCTCTTCAGCTGTACCGTACGCAGTACCAAGGTAGGTTTGATCAACCATGCTGCCTTTGGCCTGAATTGTACGTTTAACCTGAGTATACAATTGCACTTGTATAGGCTCTGCCGTTGCGTTGTTAACGCTATATTCAAGGTTCACATCGTATTTACCAGCTTTAAATACATACGTTTTGGTAAACTCAACACCTTTGGCATCAACAAAAGTTAAAGGCACACGCAACTCATCACCATTCAATTGGTATTGCGTATTAGAACTTGTATATACAGGACGACCATCTTGTGATGCATCAGGCCCATTTAAGCCAATTAAGCCACTTTGCGAGATATATTGCTTACCTTCAAACTCACCTAGTAGTAAGTAAGGGTCTTCACTACCATGCGTTTCAGCATGCTTTAGAAGTTTAGCTTCAACAATGTCGCCCCCTTTGGTATCAATTTGTACCGCTAATACGTCAGTTGTTACTGTGATCACTGAACGAATTGCTTTAGTTGCGGCTACAGGCACGTCGCCTTGACTCGATACTGGTACATCATTTTGTGATGCAGCCGATGATACATTTGGGGTAGTTACTTGTGTTGTGGCACTGGTATCGATTTTTGGTTGGTTGTAGTCATTATTCCACTCTTGGAATAATAAATACGACACAAGCAATAAACCGATAAATAAAAACGTGCGTTGTGATTCCATAACAGCTCTTATTTCTCGTGTTGATGTTTAACTTGGGTTGATTTCTCAGGTACGGGGTCATCCCCGCCTGCACTTAAAGGGTGACATTTTAATATGCGTTTGACCGCGAACCAACTCCCTTTTAACAAACCATGACAATTAATTGCTTGTATGGCATAGCTAGAGCAAGTTGGATTAAAACGACAATGTGGACCTAACATAGGACTAATAAAGTGTTGGTAACCTTTAATCAATAGAATAAAGATACGCTTCGGGGCATCAAGTAATATGGTGAACCAAGGCTTTAGCACTTTAATTATCATTGCCATACTATTAATGTTCAAAAGGTGAGCTAAAGATACCCTAAATCAAGGGCTAAAGCTACGAACGGGGTGTATTATCGCGCTTTTGCGGCGAGTTTGCTTTTTTACATTCTTTGCTGGGCGCTTTTTAAACGGTTTAGGCTTTGGTGCTCCCGGTTTACAACGTTCATTGAGTTTTCGCCACATTTTATTAAGTTGTTGCGTTAACTCGGCATTACTTTGTTCATCAACACCGCTTTTAACCATTAATACAATATCAATGTTATCAAGTTTATGCTGATTTAAACGAAAACTTTCGCGAGCAAGCCGTTTGATGCGGTTGCGTTGGCAAGCCAGTTTACAGCGTTTTTTAGCAACAGTAAGGCCTAAACGAGGACGTCCAATATCATTAGGTTTTGCTAGAAGAGTAAAATAAGGTGTCGCTGCGCGAGCAGGTTCTTGAAATATTCGAGAGTAATGCGAGGGAGTTAACAGACGTAACTCCCTGCCAAAGCTAAAGCTTTCCACTTATATTAAGCAGAAAGTACTTTACGGCCTTTAGCACGACGACGTGCTAGTACTTTACGGCCATTTACAGTTGCCATGCGAGCACGGAAACCGTGAGCACGTTTGCGTTTTAAAACGCTAGGTTGAAAAGTTCTTTTCATAACAATTCCGTCCGATCGGTTAAGTTAAAACATCCTATGCAGGTCGCGATCCTGGCACAGGTGCCATTGCGAGCGCGAGATAGTAATGCCCATTGCCTCGAAAGTCAATAACTATCTCTGGCGCTGGTGGTTTTTTAACTAATACTATGTAGGTCTCTACGTAGTTGGTTATTAGTAGTCGCTATTATATAAAGCTGCTGCATTATAAAGGTGATCTTTCGATCGCACCAGTAGATCTGGATCGATCTGATCTAATTAGAGTTTTCCACAGGCTTTGGGGGGAATATGGAAAAAACCTTTGGAAAACTAAAAATGATCGTAAAATAGCAGTGAGATCTTGTCTATTTTTTGCTATGATCTAACTCTTGGATCTAAAATAAAATTTCATTTAAAACAGCTGTTTATTGTTTTTTATCAACAGGATCCTCATTTTTTGAAAAGTCAACATTGAAGTTGTGGATAAGATCCATTCATAATACTCGGCTTCCATTATTAATTTAATGATAATAAAAGAAAATTTCTGGGTGAATTTTAACCTTTTTAGGTGCCCGGGAATATTAACTATGTATTGGAGTTCAGCGTGTATCTGTCGGTTTGGCAAAGTTGTTTATATGTGTTGCAAGATGAATTGCCGTCTCAGCAATTTAGTATGTGGGTTAGACCACTACAAGCAGAAAGTACCGATGATACCTTAACGATTTATGCACCTAACCGTTTTGTGCTTGATTGGGTGAGAGAGAAGTACTTAAATCGTATTAATGAATTACTTATTGAGATCTGCGGTGATGAAGCGCCAAAGTTACACTTTGACGTAGGTAGTAAACCTATTTTAGGTCAACAACCTAGTGCTGATACCCAACAAGTACCGATGGTAAGTGCACAGCCTGCAACAAGTACGCAAAGCGTTGCTGCGCCAGCCGTTGAAAAGATTGAACCAGCACCAAAATCAGCATATCGCCCTAATATTAAAGAAAATTATACGTTTGATAATTTTGTTGAGGGTAAATCTAACCAATTGGCAAAAGCTGCCGCTACTCAGGTTTCTGATAATCCTGGCTCGGCATTTAATCCTGTTTTTATTTATGGCGGGACAGGCCTAGGTAAAACACACTTATTGCATGCTGTCGGCAATGGTATTTTGGCTAAAAAGCCAGACGCAAAAATTGTGTATATGCATTCAGAGCGCTTTGTACAAGATATGGTTAAAGCACTACAAAATAATGCAATCGAAGAGTTTAAGCGATATTACCGAAGTGTTGACGCCTTGATGATTGATGATATTCAGTTTTTCGCCAATAAAGAGCGCTCTCAAGAAGAATTTTTTCATACCTTTAATGCGTTGCTTGAAGGTAATCAACAAATCATTTTGACGTCAGACCGTTATCCTAAAGAAATTGTGGGAGTAGAAGACAGGCTTAAGTCTCGTTTTGGGTGGGGCTTGACGATAGCAATAGAGCCCCCTGAGCTGGAAACACGAGTTGCGATTTTAATGAAAAAGGCGCAGCAGAGTAATATTAACTTACCACATGAAGTTGCATTCTTTATTGCTAAAAAACTTCGCTCTAATGTACGTGAATTAGAAGGTGCGTTAAATCGTGTGATAGCCAATGCAAATTTTACAGGCAGGCCTATCTCTATTGACTTCGTAAAAGAGGCATTGCGTGACTTATTAGCACTACAAGATAAGTTAGTAACCATTGATAATATACAACGTACTGTTGCTGAATATTATCGTATACGTGTATCTGATTTATTATCAAAGCGCCGTAGCCGCTCTGTAGCGCGTCCTCGCCAAGTTGCGATGGCGTTATCTAAAGAGTTGACCAATCATAGTTTACCAGAAATAGGCGATGCTTTTGGTGGACGAGATCATACAACGGTATTACATGCCTGTCGTAAAGTAAAAGCACTTCGTGATGAATCACATGAAGTAAAAGAAGATTATCAGAATTTGATTAGAACATTGTCGTCTTAAGGGCTCGTTTTTATTATGCAAATAACCATTTCTAGAGAGCAGTTTTTAAAACCGCTAACCCAAGTTTCCGGTGCAATTGAGCGTAAGCATACGTTACCTATTTTATCGAATGTACTACTTGAGATTAAAGATGGTACGTTGGCTATGACAGGGACTGATTTGGAAATTGAGCTGGTCGCAGCAGTGCAGTTGGATGAGCCAATTAGCGATGCAAAAATCACTTTACCCGCAAAAAAGTTGCTGGATATTTGTAAGAGTTTGCCTGATGGCTCTGATATTAAGTTGGCAAGTCAAGAGCATCAATTATTACTCACCAGTGGGAAAAGCCGCTTTTCATTAACAACGTTGGCCGCTGAAGATTTTCCTAATCTTGAGCAATGGGATGGCGAAGTTGAATTTCAGCTAACGCGGTTAGAATTACGTAAGTTGCTGGAAAGTACTCATTTCTCTATGGCAAACCAAGATGTTCGTTATTATTTAAATGGCATGTCATTTGAAGTTGATAACAGTGAAATTAAAACGGTCGCGACAGATGGGCATCGTTTAGCAATTGCACACAAGAAACTATCCGAATCTGTTGAAATGCAAAGGCAGTTAATTATACCGCGTAAAGGTGTTCAAGAAATTATGCGATTGTTGCCAGCTGACGATGAGTTATTAAGTATTCAGTTTGGTGCAAACCATGTGCGTATTGTCGACAGTGAATTTACCTTTACCAGTAAGTTGGTTGATGGGCGCTTCCCTGATTATCGGCGCGTGTTACCTCGAGGCGGAGATAAACTTGTTACTGCCAATAGAGAATGGCTGCGCAGTGCTTTTCAACGTGTGTCTATTTTATCAAATGAAAAGTTTCGTGGCGTTCGCCTCAATTTATCAAGTGGTCTTTTAAAAATTAGTGCCAATAACCCTGAACAAGAACAAGCAGAAGAAGTTGTCGAAGTGGGTTATCAAGGTGATGATTTGGAAATAGGTTTTAATGTTTCTTATGTATTAGATGTTTTAAATACAATAAAAACGGAAGACGTACAATTTACTTTAGCTGATTCCAATAGCAGTGCGTTAATTGAGGGCGCTGGAGATGATGAAGCAATGTATGTCGTGATGCCAATGCGTTTATAAAATGAGCCTTACCCATTTGAGCCTCGGTGACTTTCGAAACATCGAGGCGATTTCTTTAGAGCCCAGTCCAGATATTAATGTGATTATTGGTGCGAATGGCAGTGGTAAAACGAGTTTATTAGAAGCCATTTACTTTCTCTCCCATGGAAAGTCTTTTCGTACTAATAGGCATAAATTATTGATCCGACACGAACAGACTCGCTGTTCAGTTCACGCCAAAAAACAACACCTTAGCTTGTCTATACCAGTTGGTATTGGTAAAGATTCTTCGGGAGAAACCTCTTTACGGATCCAAGGGCAGTCAAGTCGAAAAGTGTCTGAGCTTGCCCAGCTAATACCTGTTCAAGTGATTACACCAGAAAGTTATGATTTGTTTTTTGGTGGCCCTAAAGAACGTCGTAAATTTATGGACTTAGGGGTGTTCCACGTGGAACATGGTTTTTTTCAAGAGTGGAAAGATTTCAACAAAGTACTTAAACAACGCAATGCACTCTTGAAGTTAAGACCCAATAACTACGCTGAACAAATCCAATATTGGGACAAAGAGTTTGTACGATTGGCAGAGAAAATAAATAACCACCGAGAAGCGTATATAAGTAGGTTTAAAACGCTTTTTTTTGATAAAATAGTTAGTCAAATACCCGTATTCTCAGGGCTTGAATTGCGCTATGATGAAGGGTGGAAAGAAAGCTTAGCTGTCACATTGAAACAACAGTTTCACCGCGATACAAAGCTAGGTTATACAACCAAAGGGCCACACAAAGCTGATTTCAGTTTTTATATTCAAGGCCATAGTGTAGAAAGTATTTTATCTCGGGGTCAATTAAAACTACTTCTATATGCGCTTAAAGTTGTACAGAATAGCTTAATTGAATCTGAAACCGATAAGCAGTCGATATTGCTTATCGACGACTTACCTTCAGAATTAGGTGAAGAAACTATGCAGTACGTGTCGACATTATTGTCGCAGTGTCAGTCTCAACTGTTTATTACTGCAATCACCGCTGAAAGTATTTCTGCTGTTGTGGAACCGATGAAACGTGAACTAAAAATGTTCCACGTGAAACAAGGCAGCTTAATAACAAAATAATTGGAAGAAACCATGTCTGAAAATTACGATTCATCCAGTATTAAAGTACTGAAAGGATTGGATGCAGTAAGAAAGCGTCCAGGAATGTATATAGGGGATACAGATGATGGCACCGGTCTGCATCATATGGTATTTGAAGTTGTTGATAACTCAATTGATGAAGCTTTAGCTGGTCATTGTGACGATATCTTTGTAACAATTCATCTTGATGGCTCTGTATCCGTGCGCGACAATGGTCGTGGTATTCCAACTTCTATTCATGAAGAAGAAGGTGTATCTGCCGCAGAAGTTATTATGACTGTACTACATGCTGGTGGTAAGTTTGATGATAACTCATATAAAGTATCAGGTGGCTTACATGGTGTAGGTGTTTCTGTTGTAAATGCACTTTCTGAAAAACTACAATTAACAATCCGCCGAGAAGGCAAGGTGCATCAACAAACATATTCAATGGGTGTACCTGATGCGCCATTGGCTGTTATAGGTGAGTCTGACACTACAGGAACTGAATTACGCTTTTGGCCAAGTTCAGAAACCTTTACTGATATAAACTTCCATTTCGATATTTTAGCTAAGCGATTACGTGAACTCTCATTTTTGAATTCTGGTGTTAGCATTATCTTAAATGATGAACGTGAGGAGAATAAACAAGACCACTTTAAATATGAAGGTGGTATCCAAGCGTTTGTGGCTTATTTGAATCGTAAAAAAACACCTGTTCATCAAAGTGTCTTCCATTTCACGAGTGAACGTGAAGATGGCACAAGTGTTGAAGTATCAATGCAGTGGAATGATGGTTTCCAAGAAAATATTTATTGTTTTACCAACAATATTCCACAGCGAGACGGTGGAACACACTTAGCAGGTTTTCGTTCGGCATTAACGCGTACACTGAATACGTACATGGAAAAAGAAGGATTTCATAAGAAAGCGAAAACCAATAGTAATGCAACCGGCGATGATGCGCGCGAAGGACTAACGGCTGTTGTTAGTGTAAAAGTACCTGATCCAAAGTTCTCTTCACAAACAAAAGACAAACTTGTTTCAAGTGAAGTGAAGACGGCAGTTGAGCAAGCCATGGGTGAGAAATTGGGTGAGTTCTTACTTGAGAACCCTGCAGATGCCAAAATTGTTGTCAGTAAAATCATCGATGCTGCTCGTGCAAGAGAGGCGGCACGCAAAGCAAGAGAGATGACTCGCCGTAAAGGTGTGATGGATTTAGCTGGCTTACCTGGCAAATTGGCAGATTGCCAAGAACGGGATCCTGCACTTTCTGAACTATATATAGTGGAGGGTGACTCAGCAGGTGGATCGGCTAAACAAGGCCGTAATCGTAAGAATCAGGCAATTTTACCGTTGAAAGGTAAAATACTGAATGTTGAAAAAGCACGATTTGACAAAATGTTGTCTTCACAAGAAGTAGCAACACTGATTACTGCGCTGGGCTGTGGCATTGGTCGTGATGAATATAACCCTGAAAAGTTACGTTACCATCGTATTATCATTATGACGGATGCGGATGTGGATGGTTCTCACATTCGTACATTGCTTCTGACGTTCTTCTATCGCCAAATGCCTGAAATCATTGAGCGTGGCTATGTCTATATTGCCCAGCCACCTTTATATAAAGTGAAAAAAGGTAAGCAAGAGCAATATATTAAAGATGACGCAGCCCTAACGGTATACCTTACTGCATTAGCGCTTAATGGTGCTGCGTTGTATCCAACTGAAGGTGCAGCTGCGATAGAGGGGGAACCATTGGCAATCATGGTTGATGATTATCAAAATACCGTGAAAATCATTGAGCGATTAAACCGTAAGTTCCCGTCATCGGTGACTAACCGCCTGATTTATCAATCAGAGCTAACAGAAGCTGACTTAGCAGAGCAAACAAAAGTAACGCAATGGACAGAGTCATTCATAGCGGATTTAGTTGAGCGTGATGAAGATGCCACTATATTTGAAGCTGATGTGAAATTTGATGAAGAGCGCAGTTTATATTACCCCGTTATTAAAATTCGCCAGCATGGTGTAGATAAAGCGTATACACTAGATCATAGCTTTATTACTTCTAAAGACTATGTACGTATTGCCAATACAGGTAAAAATATAGCGAACTTGATCGGTGATGGCGGATATGTTCAGCGTGGCGAGAAAACGCTTGAAGTCGATAACTTTGTCGAAGGCTTAGACTGGCTGATCAATGAATCGAAGCGTGGCTTGTATACACAACGATATAAAGGACTTGGTGAGATGAATCCAAGTCAGTTGTGGGAAACAACCATGGATCCAGGTGGCCGTCGTATGCTACGTGTTACAATTGAAGATGCGATTGCAGCAGATCAGTTGTTTGCTACTTTAATGGGTGATCAGGTAGAGCCTCGCCGAGAGTTCATCGAGACAAATGCACTGCGAGTGGTTAACTTGGACGTATAATTCTAAGTGATAGAAAAATGAAAAAAAGGAGGGTTTTCCCTCCTTTTTTTGTGTCTAACGCTTAAAACCATGCTGCGCTCGCGGTATACTGAGCATAATTTTCACTCATTTGAAACCCTTCACTGATGTAAGTAAAAACAGTGCAATACGGGTTTAGTCATGAACCAAATAATATAATTAAGCCAACTATGCAAAAATACGATGTTAAAACCTTTCAAGGGTTGATCCTGGCATTACAGGATTACTGGGCACAGCAAGGCTGTATCATTGCTCAGCCATTAGATATGGAAGTAGGCGCGGGAACATTTCACCCGCTGACGTTTTTAAAATCAATTGGCCCAGAGCCAATGTCGAGTGCGTACGTACAGCCATGTCGTCGTCCAACTGATGGCCGCTATGGTGAAAATCCAAACCGACTACAGCACTATTACCAATTCCAAGTTGTGCTAAAGCCATCGCCGGAGAACATTCAAGAGCTCTATTTAGGATCATTGGAAGCTGTGGGCATTGATACGTTAACGCATGAAGTACGCTTTGTTGAAGATAACTGGGAATCTCCAACACTTGGTGCATGGGGTTTGGGTTGGGAGATTTGGCTCAATGGTATGGAAGTGACCCAGTTTACCTACTTCCAGCAAGTAGGTGGTATTGAGTGTGCACCGGTGACAGGCGAAATCACATATGGTTTAGAGCGTTTAGCCATGTATATACAAGGTGTAGATAGTATTTATGACCTAGTATGGACTGATGGCCCTATGGGTAAAGTAACTTATGGCGATGTATTCCATCAAAACGAAGTCGAGCAGTCGAAATATAATTTTGAGCATGCAGATGTCGATGCTCTATTTGCACAATTTGACCACTGTGAGAAAGAGAGTCAAAAATTGATTGAAGCAAGTTTACCATTACCTGCATATGAACAAGTTATGAAGGCATCACACGCATTTAATCTATTAGATGCGCGTCATGCGATCTCTGTGACTGAGCGCCAACGTTATATTTTACGTGTTCGCGCTTTATCTAAAGCCTGTGCACAAGCATATTATGATGCTCGAGAAGCGCTTGGCTTCCCGCTTTGTAAGGATTAAGCAATGTCGACTGAAAATCTATTAGTAGAAATTGGTACTGAAGAGTTACCACCAAAAGCATTGCGCAAGCTTGCACAAGCATTTGCTGATAATATGTCGGCAGAACTGACATCATTAGAATTAGGCTTTCATCAGGTCAATTGGTACGCGTCACCACGCCGCTTGGGTGTGCAAGTGTCAGCATTAGAAACCCAGCAGCAAGACAAAGTCGTGGAGAAACGTGGCCCTGCTACTAAGGCTGCTTTTGATGCTGAAGGCAATCCGACCAAGGCAGCACAAGGTTGGGCACGAGGGTGTGGTATTGACGTCAGTGAGGCTGAAACACTAGAAACGGATAAAGGTGCATGGTTATTACATCGTGCGACCGTATCTGGCAAACAGTCAGTTGCACTACTTGCGGATGTTATTGCTAAAGCACTTGCTAAGTTACCTATTCCAAAACCCATGCGCTGGGGGGCCAATAAGACTCAGTTCATTCGTCCGGTACATACTGTGGCTGCCTTACTCGGTAGTACACAGGTCAGCGGCGAAGTACTGGGTAAATCAATTAGTAATGAATTACAAGGTCACCGTTTTCACCATCCAGCACGTGTATCAATTAAGCATGCCGATGATGCATTTGAGGTATTGAAGGGGGCGTATGTGATAGCTGACTATGACAAGCGCAAAAACCTGATCCGTGAGCAGATAGAAGCAGCCGCTAAAGAGATTCATGCGCAAGTGGCGATGGATGAAGATTTACTTGATGAAGTGACTTCATTGGTTGAGTGGCCGGTAACATTAACAGCCTCATTTGAAGAAGCTTTCTTGGATGTTCCATCAGAAGCCCTGATCTATACAATGAAAGACGACCAAAAATACTTCCCGTTATTAGATCAAGAAGGTAACCTAATAAATAAGTTCCTGTTTGTTTCTAATATTGAAAGTAAAGATCCCAATGTCGTTATTGCCGGCAATGAAAAAGTGGTTCGCCCTCGTTTAGCCGATGCGCAATTCTTCTTTGAGACGGATAAAAAGAAAACACTTGAAAGCAGGTTAACCTCGTTAGAGTCTGTATTATTTCAAAAGCAACTAGGTACGCTTAAAGATAAGTCTGAGCGTATTGCGGCTTTAGCAGGTTATATTGCTGAGCAAGTTGGCGCTGATAAAACGTTGGCAGAGCGTGCAGGTCTTTTGAGTAAAACTGACTTAATGACTGAAATGGTCATGGAATTTACGGATGTGCAAGGCGTGATGGGAATGCATTATGCACGCATTGACGGCGAAGCGGAAGATGTGGCATTAGCACAGAATGAGCAATATATGCCGCGTTTTGCGGGGGATGCATTACCGTCAAACCCAATTAGCTATGCGGTAGCACTTGCTGATAAGTTCGATACGCTTGTGGGTATTTTTGGGATAGGTCAAGCACCTAAAGGAGACAAAGACCCATTTGCACTTCGTCGTGCAGCCATTGGTGCATTGCGCATCATGGTTGAAAAAGAGCTGTCGTTAGATATTAATGACATCGTAGCGAAAGCAAAAACCCTCTTTGCTGATAAGTTAAGTAATGACCAAGTGGCAGAAGATGTCCTCGAATTTATGCTAGGTCGTTTTCGTGCATGGTACCAAGACGAAGGTATAAGTGTGGATGTTATTCAAGCGGTACTGGTTCGCAAACCAACATCGCCGATTGATTTTGATCGTCGTGTTAAAGCCGTTAGTCATTTTAGAGCTCTCTCTGAAGCGGATGCTTTGGCTGCCGCGAACAAGCGAGTGAATAATATCTTGGCTAAAAACAACGTCACCAGTGATGCACAAGTTAATGATGCACTATTAACTGAATCCGCTGAGCAAGTATTAGCACAACAAGTGAGTGCTCTGACCGTTGAGTTGGCTCCTGTGTATGCGGCAGGTGACTATCAACATGCATTAAGTCGTCTTGCAAGCTTGCGCGACGCCGTCGATGACTTCTTTGATAACGTAATGGTGATGGCGGATGATGATGCGGTTAAAAATAACCGTTTAGCATTACTCAGCCAGCTTAGTCGCTTATTTTTAAACACTGCAGATATTTCTGTATTACAAAAATAAGTAATTTGTTACGTTAAAAGCCAGCAATAAGCTGGCTTTTTTATTACCATATGCACTGTTATACGGTATAGCGTGTACTTACTTATTATTTAAATCGAAGACACTGGAGTTGTAATATGAAAAAGCTCAGTACAGTTTTATTAATGCTGTTATTGTCAGCTTGCGCAAATCAGGTACAAATTACAGACTCTCAGCAAACAAATACGACAGTAGCTCAAGAATTAAATAGACCGATGTACTTACGAGGTGATTTTACCTTGTGGGATGCGGAATCACATTACATGCTGCAAGAGTCGAAGAAAGGTGTATATTCAGTCAAAGCGAAGTTTATGACGCCTGGTAAAGTATATGAATTTAAACTTGCGGATGATGCATGGTCGAAAGGGTTTAATTGCGGGTATAAAGTACAGGGGACATTGCGGTTAAATCAACCTCAATTAGCAGACTGCGATACAGTTTATAATTACTTTAACTTTATGCCGAAAAAAAAGGGTTGGTATAAGATCACGCTAGACTATTCTGATAATCGATCACCTAAAGTGATGATTAAAAAAGAGTAAAATGTACTATATATTTTACTCTTTCTATTCACTAATGGTATTTATTAATGGTATTTACACTTTATTTCGCATGATTCTCTCATGCCTTGGGTGCCGTTAAATACGCGGTTTTCACCTGCGCCAGCTACCAAATGTGTTTGGTTATTACTAACTTGTTTGTTGTTTAAGTTTTTAAGTTTTTGAGTTTTTAAAGTCAATTTCATTTTTAACTGTCCTTATGTTATTTATGAAAGGTTCCCTATATTTGGGAAATTAAATTTAGCATAATCTTTCTTTGAGAGTCAAGGATTAGGCTAGCAGCCTTTTTTTAACAGGTATTTATAGGGTGCTTCGGCAGTTTCTTGGGCAATTAAGGTATGATCCATAAACTCACAAAAGCTGGGGATATCACGGGTTGTTGATGGATCATCAGCGACAATTAAGAGTGTTTCACCGGTATTCATTTTTCTGACCATACCGCGGATCATCATCACAGGCTCAGGGCAGCGCAGGCCAATGGCATCTAACGTATGGTCTGGGTTTGAGAATGGCATGAGTTAACTCGCTTAGCGGCTGCTGAATGATTTTGTGCGCTATTTTAACCAGTGTTTTTAGACAAATAAACCACCCCTTAGAAAAAGCTGAAAATAAATGGGTTTACCATTATATCAGCACGAAAAAAGGCAAAGCGATGTGCTCACTTTGCCTTTGTCACCAAGTTGAAAGGGTTTGTCGGTATTGTCTACTCGACGCGCTCAAATACGGTCGCAATGCCCTGGCCTAAACCAATACACATTGTGGCTAAACCATACTTTGCGTTTTTGTCTTCCATAATATGAATTAGGGATGTACTAATGCGTGAGCCAGAACAGCCAAGCGGGTGACCTAAGGCAATGGCGCCGCCATTAAGGTTTACTTTTTCGTCCGCGACGTCTAATAAACCTAAGTCTTTTAATACCGGTAATGATTGTGCAGCAAATGCTTCGTTTAATTCGGCTACGTCAATATCATCAATGCTTATTCCGGCCTGCTTTAGCGCCTTTTTACTTGCTGGAACTGGACCATAACCCATGATGGATGGATCACATCCAGCCACCGCCATTGACTTTATCCGTGCGCGAATAGGCAAACCTAGTGCTTTGGCTTTTTCTTCGCTCATTACCAACATGGCGGAAGCACCATCTGACAAGGCAGATGAAGTACCGGCTGTCACAGTACCTGAGGCTGGATTGAAAACAGGACGTAATTGACTCAAACCTTCTACGGTTGTTTCAGGGCGAATGACTTCGTCATGCTCGACAAGGACTGGCACGCCATCGTCATCGTGACCTTGCATTGGTAATATTTCACGGCTAAAGCGGCCTTCAACCGTCGCTGCATGCGCGCGTTGGTGTGAGCGATATGCAAAGTTATCTTGCTGTTCACGGCTGATACCATGCAGTGTTGCTAGGTATTCTGCGGTGAGACCCATTACGCCAGATGCTTGGGCAATCGACGTTGATAACCCTGAATGAAAGTCAACACCGTGCGTCATAGGAACATGGCCCATATGCTCAACGCCACCAATAAGGTAAGTGTCACCTGCACCGGTCATAATTGCCCTTGCAGCATCGTGCAAAGCTTGCATTGAAGAGCCACATAAACGGTTTACGGTGACCGCAGGTACTGAATGAGGAATACCAGCCAGTAACGCTGCGTTACGGGCAATATTAAAGCCTTGCTCTAATGTTTGCTGGACACAGCCCCAATAAATATCATCAATAGATGCAGGGTCTACAGCAGGGTTACGTTCAAGTAAGCCCTTCATTAAATGTGCACTTAAATCTTCAGCACGACGATGTTTAAATACGCCATTTTTAGACCGACCCATAGGGGTACGCAGACAATCGACGATTACAGCTTGTTGCATTGCAGACATATTATTGACCCTCCACTGAATAGAACACTTTACCTTGTTTTGCCCACTCACGGGTTTGTTCAGATACTTGGTAAATGGCACCTAGGTGCGCATACTTATCTGCCATTGTAACAAAGTTAGCCAGTCCCACTTGATCCAAGTAACGGAATGCACCGCCTCTAAATGGTGGGAAACCAATACCGTAAATCAGTGCCATATCTGCTTCTTGTGCAGAGGCAACAATTTCTTCTTGTAAGCATAGTAAGACTTCGTTCAGCATCGGCACCATACAGCGTTCAATGATGGTTTGTTTGTCGAACTCTTTGGGTGATTCACAGATACTTGCTAGTAATTCAAGGCTTGCAGCATCTTTAGATTTTTTCAGACGACCTTTTCTGTCTGGTGCGTACTGATAAAAGCCGGCTTTATTTTTCTGACCATAACGTTCTGCATTCGCCAATACGGCAACGGGATCTTTTTCTTGGCGTGCCATGCGCTGTGGGAACCCATCCGCCATAACACCAGTACAGTGATTAGCAGTATCAATACCTACCACATCGAGCAAGTAAGCGGGGCCCATCGGCCAACCAAATACGTTTTCCATCACTTTATCTATTTTACTAAAGTCGGCGCCTTCAACCACAAGTTGACTGAAGCCTGCAAAGTAAGGGAATAAAACCCGGTTTACAAAGAAGCCGGGGCAGTCATTAACAACAATAGGTGATTTACCAAGCTTTAAGGCATAATCAACCACCGCGTTAATGGTTGCATCAGAGGTTTTGCTACCGCGAATAATTTCAACCAATGGCATCTTTGGCACTGGATTGAAAAAGTGCATACCACAGAAATCTTCTGGACGTTTTAGCGCAGTTGCTAATTCGTCAATACAAATGGTGGATGTGTTTGACGTTAAGATAGTGCCTTCTGGCAGCTGTTCTTCAAGACCGGCTAGCACCGTCTGTTTTACTTTCGGGTGTTCTACGACCGCTTCAACCACAATATCAGAATTGGCTAAATCACGATCGTCAAGCGTTGGTTTTATTTTACCAAGTATTGCGACCATTTTATCCATGGCCATATGACCACGTTTTACTTTTTTACCAAGAATGGTGGCCGCTTCATTCATGCCTAAATCAAGCGCCGCTTGGTTGATGTCTTTCATAACAATCGGTGTGCCTTTATACGCAGACTGATAAGCAATGCCTCCGCCCATAATGCCCGCACCGAGTACCGCAGCTTGTTTGATCTCAAGTTGTGATGCTTTAGCTTGCTTTTTAGCAACGCCTTTGATGTATTGGTCTGCTAAAAAAATACCGGTTTGTGCGGCAGCTTCCGCTGTTTTCGCAAGCTTGGCAAAATTGGCATTTTCAATGGCCATTGCTTCATCGCGAGTGCTATTTGCGGCTGCTTTAATGGTTCTTACTGCCATAACTGGCGCTGGGTAATGACCTTTGGTTTTACCCATTACCATGCCTTCAGCCATCGCAAAGCTCATGCCTTGCTCTACTTTATTTAGCTTCAATGGTGAAAGTTTTACTTGGCGCTTAGATTGCCAGTCGAGCTTACCTGCTACAGCTTGTTCTAGTACGCGAATAGCCGCATCGAATAGTTTTTCTGGTGCAACCACGCCGTCTACCGCACCAACCTTTAAGGCATCATTGGCACGGTGTTCTTTACCTGTCGTTATCCAGGTCATGGCGTTGTCAGCACCAATAATTCTTGGTAAACGTACTGTGCCGCCAAATCCAGGCATGATCCCAAGTTTGACTTCAGGTAAGCCAATTTTTGCTGATGTACTGGCTAAACGAAAGTCAGTAGCAAGTAACCACTCACACCCACCACCAAGCGCTAAACCATTGATGGCAGATGCAGTAGGAAACGGTAAATCTTCGATGGCATCAAATACATCGGTTGCGTCTTTTATCCAGCCAATGAGCTCTTCTTCGGGGCGCTGGAAGGTTGGTAAAAACTCAAAAATGTCAGCTCCAATGATGAAGTGATCTTTATCACTGGTAAATACCATTGCGTCTATATCGTCACGTTGACGTAAATCGGCAAATGCGTTTGCGCACTCTGATAGGGTTTGTTGAGATAGTTTATTGACCGAACCTGGCATACAAAACCTAAATTCAGCGATTTTGCCTTTGCAGAAATCAACAACAAAGGACTCACTCTTATATAACATGCTTGTTCTCCCGTGTAGTAACACTGGTACGATGAGTTGCTATTTCACCCAGTTTGGCCGCTTTAAATAAAAATTGCAATGAAAAATTTATGCTGTATTTCTCATCTCCTTAAAAAGCGTAAATTTTGATGCTAAGGTGGAGATGTTGATTTTATTCACCTCCAGTATAGATGTGCGCAGTCACTATACTGTGGAATTTTTAGATAATTACTGTATTACAAAAGCATGTGTGGTACGCCCGCATATTATTTTTACTTAATCAATTTAGGTCATTATGAAATCATGGATCTTGAATGTTGCTGCTACCAGTCTTGGGCTATTTAGCTGGTTTTCTTGTGCAGATGACACTCATAAAGCATTTAAAGCTGCTGAGCGAATTGCTTGGTCTGGACAGCACAAGGCGTTTAAACGGTCCTTACAAACGCTAAATCATCCGTTAAAACCGTATGTGGAACTGGCTTTTTATAAACGTAATAGCAAGCTAAAGTATCAAGCGGAAATTGCGCATTTTCTGAGTGTGTATGATGGTACTCCCCTAGAGTGGCCGGTGCGTTCTAGTTGGTTAAAGTACCTGAAAAGGCGAAGTAAAAAAGCGCTATTCGTTGAGTATTACCAGCCTACTAAAGATGCTGAGTTGCACTGTAGCTATCTAAAATATCAGCTAGATTTAGGCGCGCCAAAAAAAGCCATTTTAAATCAGGTCGAACCACTTTGGGTCGTGGGCAAATCCCAGCCTCGTGCGTGTAATAGCTTATTCAAGCAATGGCAAAATGCAGGATATAGAACCGACGACATGGTATGGCAGCGAATTACCAAAGCTGCGCAAGGGGGGCAAACATCATTGCTACGTTATCTAAAAACCTTGTTACCAAAGGAGCAGGCGTACCTAGCTGATTTATATGCGACCGTTAGGCGGGATCCAAGTGCTGCTGCGGGGTTATACCGATTTAAAAAGCGCTCCATAAAAGAGGCTGAAATTGCAATTTATGGCGTACGCAGATTAATTTGGCGGGATCAGAAGTTAGCGCTCAAAGCTTGGGATAAGTTGCAAAAAATGTTTCCTTTCACGCAATCACAAAAAGACAGCGTCGCATATCGTTTTGCTCTTGCATTGGCATCGAAAGGCCACCCACAAGCGCGATTTTGGTTGAATAAAGTTCCGTCTGAAAACCAAGATAGTAAATTAAAGCAATGGATGATGGGTAATATGCTCAAAGAGCAGGATTGGGCAGGGATCACGGCTTTGTTTACACCCATGAAAAACTTAAGTAACGGTCAAACGTATTGGTTAGCATATAGTCATGCTCATCGCGGCAACGAATCCAAAGCAAAGCAATTGTGGCAAAGTCTTGCTGTTAAAAGAGATTACTACGGTTTTTTAGCAGCAGAACGGCTTGGTTTACCTATATCTCTTAACGCTAAGCCCTTAGATGTTTCTCCTGAATTATTGATTAAAGTGTCAGAAGCGCCCGGTTTTAAACGTGCAAAAGCACTCTATGAAATGAAACGTTATACTGAAGCGAGGAGAGAGTGGAACTATTTGACGAATACATCGAGTACACCAGAGAAATTAGCAGCCTCTACATTGGCCGCTGATCTTGATTGGTATGATAGTACTATTTATACATTGGCAGAAATCAAAGCATGGGACTATGTCGATTTACGTTTCCCACTTGCGTATCAAGATTTATTTAATCGTTACAGTGAAAAGAGCCATATTGATGTGGCTTGGAGTATCGCGGTTGCGCGTCGTGAAAGCTCTTTTGCCCCTGATGCGCGCTCTCATGCTAATGCCTATGGGTTAATGCAATTGCTACCTAGCACTGCGCGTTATGTAAGTAAACAACGCGTTTCTAAGACAAAGCTATTTCAGCCAGTTACCAATATCCGTTTAGGGACTGACTACTTAGAGTATTTAAAAAAGAAGAATGGTGGAAATGAAATACTGGCTACTGCATCTTATAATGCGGGATATCACCGTATTAAAAAATGGTTGCCAGATGAAGCGATGCCTGCAGAGTTGTGGATTGAATTGATCCCATACAAAGAAACGCGTGATTATGTTAAAAATGTCTTTGCTTACCGCCAAGTTTACCACACTAAAATGGGTCGCGATGGTAATGTATTGGCACCAATCTTGGATATGAAAATTGGTGGCTGAGTCGAATCAAGTATTACCACAGAGTCAATCTAGCGACTTCGCTGGATTGGCTTTTAGCGCTTATGATAGACTGGATTTATTGGTAGATTAAACTTAATGGGTACACCATGGAACAATTAGCACAATATTATGCTGAGCATATTGCAACGTTACAGCAGCGCACAAAAACAATCGTAGAACGTGAAGGATTGGAAGGGCTTGTGATCCATTCAGGTCAAGCTAAACGTCAATTCTTAGATGATATGTATTATCCGTTCAAGGTAAACCCACAATTTAAGGCGTGGCTACCGGTAATAGATAACCCCCACTGTTGGTTAGTCGTGAACGGCACAGATAAACCAAAGTTGATATTTTATCGTCCGGTTGATTTTTGGCATAAAGTACCAGATGAGCCGAGCGATTTTTGGGCTGATTATTTCGATATCGAATTATTATTAAAACCTGATCAAGTTGAAAAGTTTTTACCTTATGATAAAGCCGGTTATGGATATATCGGTGAATACTTAGAGGTTGCACAAGCGCTCGGGTTTACACAAATGAACCCAGAGCCAGTGATGAATTATCTACATTTTCATCGTGCTTATAAAACACAGTATGAGTTAGTGTGTTTACGTGAAGCAAACCGTATCGCTGTACTTGGTCACACTGCAGCAAGAAACGCTTTTTATGCAGGGGCATCCGAGTTTGGTATTCAGCAAGCTTATTTGAATGCAACATCACATATGGAAAATGATACACCGTATGGCAATATAGTGGCACTAAATGAAAATTGTGCAATTTTACATTATACCCACTTTGATCGTCAGGCACCTGCGCAACATCGATCATTCTTAATTGATGCAGGCGCAAACTTTCATGGCTATGCATCTGATATCACACGTACCTATGACTATGCTAAACAAGGACAGTTTGCCGATTTAGTGTCAGTCATGAATGAGCATCAAATCGCATTAGGTAAGGCATTACAACCAGGCAAACTCTATGGTGAACTGCATATTGATTGCCACAATCGTGTTGCCCAAGTTTTAGCTGACTTTAATATTGTAAAGCTACCAGCAGAAGACATTGTTACTAAAGGTATTACGTCAACGTTTTTCCCTCATGGTTTAGGTCATCATCTAGGTCTGCAAGTACACGACATGGGTGGGTTTATGGCTGACGAGCGTGGTACCCATCAAGACCCACCTGAAGGTCATCCGTTCTTGCGTTGTACGCGTAAAATTGAAGCCAATCAAGTATTCACCATTGAACCTGGATTATATTTCATTGATTCATTATTGAGAGATTTAGCAGATACAGACAATAAGCAGTACATCAATTGGGACAAAGTGGCAGAGTTAAAACCTTTTGGCGGTATTCGAATTGAAGATAACATCATTGTGCATGATGACCAACTAGAGAATATGACACGAGATTTGAACTTAGATTAAGGTTATGCAAGTTTAAATTAGAATGAGGGAGCATAAAGCTCCCTTTTGTTGTTAAGGTACACAATTATTGTATGTCAGAATATTACATCCCGAGTGATACATTAAAGTTCCAAGAAGAAATTAAAAAAAGTACGTTTATAGTGCATATTGCACATACGCCAACGCTTGACGATGCTAAAGCATTTATCAAAAAAATAAATGAGGACTACCCTGATGCGCGACATAATTGTTGGGCGCATGTTGCGGGACAGCCAGGAGGTAGTCATGTTTATGGGTTTTCTGATGATGGTGAGCCGAATGGGACCGCAGGTAAACCGATGCTGAATGTACTAACTGGCTCCGGGCTTGGAGAAATCACGGCAGTGACGACACGCTATTTTGGAGGCATTAAACTTGGTACCGGTGGACTAGTACGTGCGTATGGTGGGTCGCTAAATAATGCCCTTGTTGAACTCGAAACTCGCTTAAAAATACCTTCAATTATATTACAAGGCGAATCTGATTATGCCTTGCAAGGTATTATTGAACAGTACTTACAGTCACACTTTACTATTTTAGCGATAGATAAAGAATATAGTGCGTCAGTTTGCTGGAAAATTAGTATTGATCATCGTCAGGCGCGCCAAGCCCAACAAGAAATTTTTGATTTAAGTAACGGTGTAGTTGAGTTAACTATCAAAGAATAAGACAATTGGTGCTAAATTAGTTCTAATAATCAGAAAAAGCGAAAAGCAGCATGCAATTTCGTACCATCATTAAAATTCTCGGCCAGCTGGTGGCATTGTTTAGTATTACTATGGTACCACCAGCTTTGGTGTCATTGATCTATAAAGACGGTGGTGGTGTACCATTCGTTTTAGCTTTCGTATTTAGCATTGTGATAGGTATGTTGGCATATTATCCTAACCGTAAAGAGAAGGGGGATTTAAAGGCACGAGAAGGCTTTTTAATCGTTGTACTATTTTGGTTGGTGTTAGGGTCATTTGCATCAGTCCCGTTGATCTTTTTACAAACACCGAGTTTGTCTTTAGCTGATGCGGTATTTGAAGCGTTTTCAGGGCTTACCACGACAGGCGCAACGGTGCTGACTGGCATCGAACATTTGCCTAAGTCGGTATTGTTTTATCGACAACAATTGCAGTGGCTTGGTGGTATGGGGATCATTGTTTTGGCTGTGGCTGTTTTACCCATGCTCGGCGTGGGTGGTATGCAGTTGTATCGAGCTGAAACTCCGGGGCCGGTAAAAGATTCGAAAATGACACCTCGAATTGCCGATACAGCAAAGCACCTTTGGTATATTTATGTATCGCTTACTGCTGCATGTACGGTTTCATATTGGGCAGCAGGAATGGGGTGGTTTGATGCGATTTGCCATGCTTTTTCCACGATAGCGATTGGCGGGTTTTCTACTTATGATGCGTCGATGGGATATTTCGATAGCCCCTTAATTAATTTTATTTGTGTGGTATTTTTAATCATTGCTGCGATAAATTTCTCATTGCATTATGCGGCTGTATCAAGTCGAAATGTACGGGTATATTTGCGCGATCCTGAATTTAAAGTATTTCTTTTTATTCAGTTGGCATTGGTAGTGTTATGTTTTGCGGTACTGTCGTCAAATCAAGTATATGTTAATGGCGATGAAACATTAGATCAGGCGTTGTTCCAGGCTGTATCCATTAGCACGACAGCTGGATTTGCGACCGATAACTTTTCTGCTTGGCCATTATTTTTACCTATATTACTGATTTTTTCTAGTTTTATTGGTGGATGTGCAGGATCTACTGGCGGAGGGATGAAAGTAGTACGGGTCTTTTTGCTGTACCTTCAAGGCGTGAGAGAGCTCAATCGATTGGTACATCCTCGCGCTATTTATTCAATTAAGCTAGGTCGAAAAGCATTACCAGACAAAGTAGTTGAGGCCGTATGGGGGTTCTTTTCAGCCTATGCATTGGTATTTGTAATTATCATGATTGCACTACTTGGTACAGGAATGGATAACATTACAGCGTTTTCAGCAACGGCTGCATGCTTGAATAATTTAGGACCTGGGTTAGGCGAAGTCGCGGCACATTATGGTGATATAACAGACACTGCAAAGTGGATATTGACGATTGCGATGGTATTTGGTCGATTGGAAATATTTACTTTATTAGTTTTATTTACCCCAACATTTTGGCGTGGGTAATGGTATTAGGTGATACTTGGACTTCAGTATCACTTGTCTTTCTCTTACGTTATTCTAAGCATGAATATGCGGTTCTCAGCTTGCATTTAAGTAAATATCGGTTTTTAATTGAGGCTTATATAATAGGTATATACTTATTTCTTGGACTGAACTGTGTGGTTTAGTCATTATATTAGTAAGGTTGAGTGATGTTAAAAACCAGCGCCGCAGGAAGCGGACACCATATTGCGCAGATCCCAGCTGGTAGTGTGATAGATATTGAAGTGATCATGCCGGCAGGCTCAAAGCGTTTAAAAACGGAATTTGTCGGTCAGTTGGATGCACAATTCTTAGTGCTGAACTTTCCTAGCTCTAAACGCCTCGGTGCAGCAGTTGATTATATTAAAGAAGGGACACAGGTCATTGTTCGCGCATTATTAGAGCATGGAGAAGGCCAGGTCATCGCTTTCAAAACAACAATTAAAGCAATGACTTCTCACCCTGCGCGACTGGTTTTTTTAATGCCTCCTAAACAAGTACAAACGTACTGCTTGCGTGCTCAAACACGTGTGCCGACCTTGATCCCTGCGGTAATAAATTTAGCTGATCATTCTTGTGTTGGGGTGATCAAAGATATTTCATTGTCTGGGTTACAATTTGATATTCACCATGAAGATGGTAATGACTCTGAAAATATGAAAGAGCAAGACTGCAAAGTCTTACTTGAAGGGAAGAATAATCAACAGATCACGTTATCAGGCTCAATTTGTAGCTTGCATCCTCAAGATGACACAATTGCCCTTGGTATTAGACTAACAGGAGAGCAAAACACCATGGAAAGTATTTTAAAAGAGTACTTGATTGATTTAACAATATTGCATGAAGAGCAATAGGCAATAAATTGAGTGCGCTAGACGAATAGCGCACTCACCTGGAATAACTTCTCAACTACGCTAATTTGACGCTTATCAATTAAAAACATGATGACATGGTCACCTGATATAATGACGGTGTCATCGTGAGCAATAAGCACTTCATCATCTCTTACGATGGCACCAATGGTTGTGCCCATAGGAAGCTTAATCTCCCTGATTGAGCGACCTACAACTTTCGAGGTTGTTTCATCCCCATGTGCTACGGCTTCAATTGCTTCTGCAGCACCTTTACGTAAAGAATATACATTTACAATGTCGCCACGACGCACATGGGTTAGTAGTGCCGAAATAGTGGCTTGCTGCGGTGAGATCGCGATGTCTATTTCGCCGCCTTGTACTAAATCTACGTAGGCACCACGTTGAATTAACACCATGGTTTTTTGTGCCCCCATACGCTTAGCTAACATCGCAGCCATGATATTGGCTTCATCGTCATTAGTAACGGCTATAAACGCATCAACTTGTTCGATATGTTCTTCTGACAATAGCTCTTGATCAGACGCATCTCCACAAAACACCACTGTATTATCTAACATTTCAGATAGCTGCGCAGCTCGGTTATGGTTTCTTTCAATCAGTTTTACACTGTGATTTTTTTCAAGTGAACGTGCTAATCCTGCTCCAATATTGCCGCCGCCCGCAATCATAATTTTTCGATATGATTGTTCTAATTTTTGTAATTCGTTCATTACGGCACGAATATGCTTGGTTGCGGCAATGAAGAATATCTCATCGTCTGCCTCGATAACCGTTGTGCCCAAAGGTTTAATTGCTTTGCCTTGACGGTAAATTGCGGCAACACGGGTATCAACATTTGGAATATGCTCTTTTAAAGCGGATAGGGCGTAACCTACCAATAATCCGCCGTAATATGCTTTCACCGCAACCAATGACAACATCCCGTCAGCAAACTGCAAGACCTGCAGTGCACCGGGATAGTCGATTAAGCGGCGAATATATTTAGTCACGAGCTGTTCTGGCGCAATATAGTGATCAACAGGTAAGTCGTCATTATGAAAGAGCTTTTCTCGGTATTTCAAATATTGTTCAGAGCGGATCCGAGCAATTTTCGTTGGCGTATTAAAAATACTATAAGCAACCTGACAAGCAACCATATTGACTTCGTCTGAGCTGGTTACCGCGATGATCATATCGGCATCTTCGGCTCCTGCTTGACGTAAGACATCAGGGTGGGCACTGTGCCCAGTGACCCCCTGCAAATCATATTTGTCTTGTAACTCACGTAGCCTATCGCCGTCAATATCCACAACGGTTATTTCGTTTTGTTCACCTACGAGGTTTTCTGCCAGTGTACCGCCAACTTGCCCTGCACCTAAGATAATGATCTTCATAGTTTATGACTTATTGTTATTGTTTTTTTGTGAGTTTGGCATAATAAAAACCATCACTTAAGCCGGGTAACAATTGCATACCTGGTTGTTCAGGTGTGTCATTATCATGCAAGGGATGATGTATTGCATCATTGGTTTGTGTAATAAACTGTGCTACTTGCTGTGCATTTTCTTCAGGCAATACGGAGCAAGTTGCGTAAATTAATGTGCCTCCGGGCTTTAACAGTGGCCAAATATTTTTCAAGATAGAGGCTTGTAACTCGGCAAGGTCATCTATGTCGGTTTTACGACGCAGCCATTTTATGTCGGGGTGACGGCGGATAACCCCCGTAGCTGAACATGGCACATCCAACAAGATGCGGTCATATTGTGTGCTATCCCACCATGTATCTGGTGTGGATGCGTCCGCATGAATGCATTCTGCGCGCAGTCCGATGCGCTTTAAATTTTGTTCCACTCTTTCTAGACGTTGGTCATCGGCATCTAATGCGTGCACGCGAGCATCTGCTAACTCAAGTATGTGGCAAGTTTTACCACCAGGGGCGGCACAGGCATCTAAAATTAAGTCATCATCTTGTGGGTCTAGTAGTCTGGCGGCAAGCTGCGCAGCCGCGTCTTGTACAGAGCAAGCACCTTCTCTAAAGCCCGGCAAGGTGAACACATCACACGGTTTATCAAGGAGTATGCCGTCTTGGTACTGTGCGTCCATACTGTGCTCAATACCATCCTCATCCAGCATCTCACTGTACTCAGCAGTTGTGTAGTGCTGTTGATTTACGCGCAACCACATTGGTGCTTGTTGTTGATTTTCATCTAATATATCTTGCCATGTATCAGGGTATGTAGCTTGTAATTTTTTGATAAACCAGCCTGGGTGATTGAATTGGCATACGGGAATTAAATTTGCGCTGGCCTCTAACTCTGCTTGCTGGCGTTGGAAAGTACGTAAAATAGCATTGATTAATCCTTTTAAACCAGGCGCCCGCATTGACTCGACCGCGGCGACGGTTTCAGCCACTGCTGCATGCTCAGGCACACGCATATATTGCAACTGGTACATTCCTACATATAAGACGAACTGGTAAACACGGCGTTTACCTTTTAGTGGTTGCTCTAGTAGTTGCTGGCAGTAGTGTTCTAGAGTGGGTAAGTATCTTAATACGCCATAGCAAATTTGTTGCAATAGGGCTTTGTCTTTCCCGTGTACCTTTTGCGCTGCAAAAGGTAATTGTGTATTGAGAGATTGACCTTTATCGACAACTTGATACAGCACTTCAGCTGCGAGTGCACGTACGTTCGCCATTATTGACCTACCTTAGTACCAGTGGTAACCCACTCAGCACGACCATTAAGAAAATCTTGTGCTGACATGGGTTTTTTACCTTGTGGTTGTAACTGAGTAATTGCTAAAGCCTGTTCGCCACATGCGATGACAACGCCATGTTTGTCACTACGAAGAATTGTTCCTGCATCACCTTGTTCATCGAGTACGGTTGCTTGCCAAATTTTAACCGCTTGTTCCTGCATGACAGTAAAGCAAACAGGCCAAGGGTTGAATGCTCTGATATTACGTTCGATTTGTACTGCGGGCATAGTCCAATCTATATTCGCTTCATCTTTAGAGAGTTTTTTTGCATAGTTAGCAAGGTCATCGTTTTGTTTGATTGGTGTTGCTGTGTCGCTTATCAATAAGTTAAGTGTCTCTAGCAATGCCGATGGGCCCAATTCAGCTAATTTATCATACAGGCTCGCACTGGTGTCTTGCGCTGTGATTGGGCAAGTCGCAATATACAGCATATCACCGGTATCTAAGCCTTCGTCCATTTGCATTATTGTGACACCCGTTTCAGAATCTCCTGCCCATAACGCTCGTTGAATTGGTGCAGCACCACGCCAGCGGGGTAAAATAGAACCATGTACATTCAGGCAGCCAAGCTTTGGTGTGTCTAAAACTGCTTTAGGCAATAATAAACCGTACGCGACGACTATCATTACATCGGCATTAAGCGCTGCCAATTCAGCTTGTGCTTCGATAGACTTAAACGTTTCAGGTTGAAATATGGGCAGATCATGTTCCATGGCAAGTAACTTTACTTCACTTGCTTTTAATTTTTTGCCGCGACCAGCAGGGCGGTCGGGCATACTATAAACACCCACAACATTATGTTGGGAGTTGATAAGGGCATTTAAATGGCGCGCGGCAAAATCGGGCGTACCGGCAAAAACGATGCGTAGTGGTGAGGTCACTGAGTTATCCAATGCAAATTTAATTAAAAAGAGTTAAGCACGTGAAGCAAGTTTGGCTTCTTTTTCTAGCTTTTTACGAATACGTTGACGTTTAAGTGGTGATAAATAATCGATAAACAATTTGCCCACTAGGTGATCGAGTTCATGTTGCGTACAAATAGCCAATAAGCCATCGGCTTGGTAATGAAACTCTTCGCCTTTTTCATTCAGAGCCTTAACTTTGACACTTTCTGCACGGTCCACTTTTGCATAAGAATAAGGTACCGACAAGCAGCCCTCTTCACTAATAGTAGCACCTTCTTTTTCAAGGATCTCCGGATTAATTAACACCATCGCTTGATCGCGTTCTTCAGAAACATCGATCACGACGATACGCTTATGAATGTTAACCTGAGTGGCAGCTAAGCCTATGCCATTTTCGTCATACATGGTTTCAATCATGTCTTTTACTATTTGACGAATTTCGTCATTTACTTCAGTCACAGGTTGCGCCACAGTGCGTAAGCGTTCATCTGGAAATCTAAGTACTTCTAACTTTGCCATGGTTACCTTTTACAGTTGAGCTAAAAATGCGATATTGTATGTTCTTATTTTAGCCATTCACGTTCCCCTTTAACAGGTTTTGGTTGATAATATCTAAAAATAACTCAAGGAAGCCGTAATGAAATACCCAATTGCTGCGCTATTCATGGCCATGAGTGCCTCATTCTCTATATTGGCAGATACTTTAAATCTAAAATCGAGTGCGCCAGAGCAATATACTGTTAAAAAAGGCGACACGTTATGGGATATTTCTAACTTATATTTGCGTTCCCCTTGGAAATGGCGTCAGTTATGGCAATGGAATCCGCAAGTGAATAACCCGGATCGCATCTACCCAGGTGATGTTTTAGCATTGCAATATGATGCTCAAGGGCGTCCGATGCTCATGTTAGATAAAGGGGTAAAAAAACTCTCACCACATAGTCGAGTGGCGGTGCAAAAAAGCACCGCAATACCGACTTTACCGCTGGCGATGATTGAACCATTTATTGAATATGAACAAGCTCTAGATCAAGATGCATTGAATAACAGTCCTATTGTTTTGGGAGCCAGTCGTAATGTGAAAATGAGTACGCTTGGTCATATCTTATACGTTAAAGGTTCTCTTCCGTTATCGGCAAATTATGGTATTTATCGTCAAGGCGAACCTTATATAGATTTAGCGACGGGCACTACATTAGCCTATGAAACAAGGTTGGTTGGCTCCGCGCGGGTAATACGGGTAGGTAATATTCAAAATGGTGTTCCATCTTCTGTGGAAGTTGAAATGATCAAACAAGAAATTAAGCCTGGGGATGTGCTTTTACCTATTTCAAAAGGGCAAAGCTATTCGGCGCAATTTCATATGGCGAAACCTAAAAATATTGATGCGGGGATGATCATTGCTAGCACCAATAAGTTACGGGAGTTTGGTACGACGGCTGTTGTGGTGCTCAATCTAGGACGTAATGCCGCGCTTAAAGAAGGGCATATTCTTGATATTAAGAAACAATCACCTACAGTTATTGAAGGTAAACATGGTCCTCGCTACGTTGAAGATGCGAATAGCTTGGAAAAGTTTATGAAAAGTGTCAGAGAGCTGTTTGGAAAAGGTAATACAGAGAATAGTGTTGTTTGGACTATGCCTAAGGAAAAGGTAGGAGAGCTAATGGTGTTTAAAGTGTATGACGACATTAGTTATGCAATGGTTATTAAATCGATACATCCAATTCGAGTTGGAGATACTGTTAGCGCAGAATAACTTTACTCGAATGCTCTAAGGAGGGAGCATGTCGCAATTGTCACTATCGCGCTGTATGGCGCTATATTTATGCAAAGGGCTCGGTCTATCTAGTATTAAGGCCCTAATGGATCATGGTGATTTGAATCACCTGTTTAATTTAAATATTGATGAACTAAAAAACTTAGGATTAGCAGAGTCTGTAGCCGTACAACTTGTGAAAGTTGACTGGCAATATATCGATGCACTTATTAGTCATTGTGAAACTTTATCTATAGCGATTGTGTCATATTTTGATAGTCGCTATCCCCCGTTATTGAAACAGATATGCACCGCGCCTTTACTTCTATTTTGTCGTGGAAATATTGATTTACTCGTACAACCACAGATTGCGATTGTAGGGAGTCGCAGTGCGACGGCTACTGGGTTAGAAATTGCTGCTGAGTTTTCTTATCAGTTAACGCAATCAGGCTTGGTTGTGACCTCAGGCTTAGCGCGAGGTGTTGATGGTGCTGCACACAAAGGTGCGTTAGCACATTTGGGTGAGACAATCGCAGTGCTGGGTACTGGTACCGATATAATTTATCCCAAACGACATCAGCAGCTTTATCAGCAAATCATTGAGCATGGGTTAGTGGTAAGTGAGTTCTTACCAGGCACGCTGGCCAAAGCATGTAACTTCCCTCGTAGGAATCGAATTATATCCGGACTTTCTTTAGGTGTACTTTTGGTTGAAGCTGAAATTAAGAGTGGATCACTGATCACTGCGCGTTATGCGTTGGAACAAAACCGTGAGGTATTTGCTATACCAGGGTCTATTAAAAACCCACTCTCACAAGGGGGTCATTTTTTACTAAAACAAGGCGCTAAGCTTACGGAGCATGTGAGTGATATTCTAGAAGAAGTGAGCTTTTTGCCAGAAAACAGTCTATATACTATAGAGAGTATGGCTAAAAATGATATCTCACAGGAGGATTGTCGCGTATTACAAAACTTAGGCTTTGAGGTAACCAGTGTAGATACCTTGACGCAAAGAACACAATGGCCAGTTGAAAAAGTCGTCGCGCGATTATTAGATCTAGAGTTAGAAGATAAAGTAGAGCGTGTATTGAACGGCTATATCAAATTAGCAAGGGGTTAGTTATGTTTGATATTTTAATGTACTTATTTGAAAACTATATCCACAGCGAAGCAGATATTTTTGTTGAGCAAAATGAATTAACTGACGAATTGTTACGAGCTGGGTTTAACCAAGATGAAATTTATAAAGCATTAGATTGGTTAGAACAGCTGGCTGATCTTCAACACAGCGATGAGATCCCTTATTTAAATGCTACGGCAGATCAAGCCGTACGGATTTATACAGAGAAAGAATGTCAAATGTTAGATGTTCAATGTCGAGGGTTTATTATGTTTGTTGAGCGTGTAGGGGTGATTGATAGTATTACACGTGAAATGATTATTGATAGGTTATTTGCTTTAGAAAAACCGTATATTGGTCTTGATGACTTAAAATGGGTTATTTTAATGGTGTTGTTCAATGTGCCAGGTAAAGAACACGCCTATGCGCAAATGGAAGACCTGATTTTTGATGAGCCAACTGAGTATTTACATTAATATGTGAGGGTTTCTTGATGGAATGACTATAACTCCTTGACCCAAGATATGATGGAGTTATATTAGGCGCAATTACGTGCAGCCTCAGTAGGTACTATGACCAAAATTGACCCTTCGCTATTCAATGCACAACAGCATGCATTGGACAAAGAACATGAGCCTTGCCCCGAGTGTGGTTCTGAATTAGTCATGAAGCATAGTAAAAATGGACCATTTTTGGGCTGCACGAGTTATCCTACCTGTGAACATATTACACCGTTAGCCCAGCACGATAATCATGACATTAAAATTCTAGATGAATCGCCTTGCCCTGAATGTGGCAATCATTTAGTGATCCGTAATGGTCGCTATGGCATGTTTATAGGGTGTACTGGCTATCCGCAGTGCAATTATATCGTGCACGATGAACAAGAAGAGCAGCCAGAAGAGATTGGGTGCCCTAAATGTCAGAAAGGGCAGTTAGCTAAACGTAAAAATAAGTTTGGTAAGTTCTTTTACTCCTGCGATTGCTACCCCAAATGCAAATATAGCGTGAATCAGCAACCAGTCGTACATACTTGCCCTGAATGTGGTTGGGGAGTCATGTTAGAAAAGCAAAGGGCAGGAAAAGCTGTGTTACAATGCCCGCAAAAGTCCTGCCAGCACAAAATAGAGAAACCGCAGTGAGTAATTCATCTGAAAATGCGATGTCAATAGAGCCTAATAATGTTGTTCAAGCTTTAACACAAGGCCAAGTGATATGTTATCCAACAGAAGCCGTATTTGGCTTAGGTTGTGATCCTGATAATCAGAATGCTGTTGAAGCATTGTTAGCCATCAAGCAAAGAGATGTTGCTAAGGGGCTGATCTTAATTGCTGATAACTATAGTCAATGCTTACAGTACGTAGATGATACGAAAATTCCAATGGATATGCGTGCTGATATTTTTTCTTCTTGGCCTGGGGCCGTAACATGGGTGCTACCAGCTAAAACAAGTACACCTAAATGGTTAACGGGGGTGCATAGTACTATTGCTGTGCGTGTCACAGCTCACCCGACAGTGAAAGCACTGTGTCAGCAATTTGGCAAGCCGCTGGTGTCAACAAGTGCAAATCTATCAGGCCAAGAACCTGTGGCAAGCTTAGAGGAAGCGAAGCGGGTATTTACCACGCAAGTTGGTTTCTATGTTGATGCGCCGTTAGGTGGAGCAAGTGCTCCGAGTCAAATAAAGCATGCACTGACTGGTGCGGTATTAAGAGGGAGCTAATTGTAGATGGCCAATGTTAATTTAGAGACGGTAAAAGCTTTTTTATTGTCATTACAAGATCATATCTGTGCAGGCTTAGAACAAGCAGATGGGCAAGCCAAATTTGTTGAAGATGAATGGCAGCGAGTAGAAGGTGGGGGCGGAAGAACGCGGGTTATTCGCGATGGCGCAGTTATAGAACAAGGGGGCGTTAATTACTCACATGTTTTTGGTAAATCAATGCCAGCATCTGCCACGGCGCATCGGCCTGAACTTTCTGGTAGAAGTTTTCATGCGTGTGGAGTGTCTTTGGTTATTCACCCAAAGAACCCTCATATACCGACCAGTCACGCCAACGTGCGATTTTTCATTGCTGAAAAAGAAGGTGAAGCGCCTATTTGGTGGTTTGGTGGTGGGTTTGATTTAACGCCATTTTACCCTGTCCTTGATGACGTAAAGCATTGGCATCAGGTGGCAAAAGACTTATGTCAGCCGTTTGGTGACGAGATTTATGATGATTACAAAAAGTGGTGTGATGATTATTTCTATTTGAAGCATCGCCAAGAAACTCGTGGTGTGGGCGGCCTGTTTTTTGATGATTTAAATAAATGGGGCTTCGATAAGAGCTTTGCCTTTATGCAAGCGGTGGGTAATGGCTTCTTAGAGGCATATGTACCATTAATTGAACGTCGTAAAGAGACTCCGTATGGCGAGCATGAACGCCAGTTCCAACTGTATCGCCGTGGTCGTTATGTTGAATTTAACTTAGTTTGGGATAGGGGCACTTTATTCGGCTTACAAACTGGGGGGCGAACAGAATCTATATTAATGTCTATGCCACCGTTAGCACGTTGGGAGTATAACTTTACCCCAGAACCAGGTAGTGCAGAGTTTACGTTGTACGATCATTTCTTAAAACCACAAGATTGGTTGGGTCAACAAAACTAAACTCAATTGTACTAAGAGATAAAAAAGGCACCAGTGATGGTGCCTTTTTGCTTAACATAGATCAGAATTGAGTTATTCGAGCTTAAAGCTTCGTACTTGCTCATCAAGTGAACGAGCTAGGTTTAGCAGCTCTTCACTGACATTTTTACTGGCATGAGCATCAACCAATGACTGTTCAGCGTTATCTCGAATAGCAACCACACTTTGGTTTATTTCTTCAGCGGCTAAATTTTGCTGTTCTGTAGCATCCGCTATTTGTACATTAAGATCATTAATTCCATGCATTTGTGCAGAGATGTCTTTGAGTGCTTGCGCAACCTGTTTGACTTGTTGTGCGCGCTCGTCAGCTTCTTCACATGACGCATTCATTGCTTTTACTGTATCAGTTGCTTCACTTTGCAACTTTTCAATGGTGCGTTTTATTTCATCTGTAGAATCATGGGTACGGGTTGCAAGGGTTCTGACTTCATCAGCAACCACGGCGAAACCACGACCGGCTTCACCGGCTCGGGCGGCTTCTATCGCAGCATTGAGAGCAAGCAGGTTGGTTTGTTCGGCAATACTACTGATCACTTCTAGTACCTTACCGACTTCCAATGTTTGTGATTGCAGTTGGCTCACCTGCTCACCAGCTTGGCGAATATCCGTAGCAAGTTGATTAATACTTTGCTCAGTATGATTGGCGATTGCCATGCTTTGCTCAGCAAGGTGATTACTGCTCTCTGACTTTTCTGAAGCGAAATGTGTGGTATTTTTAACTTCACTCGATGAACTTTCGAGTTCATTAATGGCGGCTGCAACAGAGTCAGTGCCTTGCTTTTGCTCTAAGATAGCGCGCTCGGTGGTATCTGCCGAGGTATAAATGGTTTCAGCAGAGTGAATAAGGACTTTGGCTGAATGCGATACTTGCGAAATATTATCAGTGAATGATGCCATCATTCTATTAAAGTTACAGGCCAAACGGCCGAGTTCATCATCAATCGTATCATTAATACGTAGGCTTAAATCTTTATTTTGAGTAGCTAAGCGCATTGTTTTACCTAAGGCTTTTAGCCTGACAATAAATAGCTTTCTGAATAACCCCCCCAGAATGATAAAGGTAAACAAGAAAATAGCAGAGAGTAAACCTGTACTGACTAGCGTATTTTGGTGAACGGTGTTGTCTATGCCGGTAAGTGAATAACTGATACGCACTACTCCTAAAACGTCCCCTTCGTTGGCTTGATGGCAACCAAGGCAATTTGTACCTTTATAATCACTGCTTGCGATCATGGGTTTTAGGTAGGTCATGATCCGGTCATCATTACGCTGTTCAATAACGAGTGTTTCCGTGCCATTGAGTGCTGCAATTTCAGCTGCGTTACTCGCTGATTGATTATTATTGCCCGGCCCATAGAGTTTATTGACCTTTGCAGAGCGAATAATATGGGCATCTTCAATATTAGGGTGGTCACGCAGCTTGTTGCTGAGTATCTCTCGGTTTGCCATGGTGCCTGTAAGCATCATGGTATTAATTGAGTCGAAATAATTGTCTGCTAATAACCTAATATTGTTTTCAACAGTGTCTTGAGCAAGGGTTTGTTGCTGGTGGCTATTACTTAATATACTGGCGATCAGAACCAAAAGGCCGGTAATTGCCAGTAAGGCATAAATTTTATGTTGAATAGATTTCACGCACACCACTCATTCGAGAAAAACAGAAGGGTATTATGCGTGTTTTATGACGAGTTAAATTTGACTTAGCGCAATAAGTCTTGCGCTAATTGCTACATTGATTAGGCATGTTTAGTGTTGATTTATCATATGACCTGCGAGCTGGCCGAGCGAATTACGCAAGCCTTCTCGTAATAATGGATTATCTATTTCTATATCCAAACTTTTGTTCATACAGTGCATCCATTGGTCTTTGAGCGCAGTATCAATGGGGAAGGGCATGTGTCTTTGGCGTAATCTTGGGTGACCATATTTCTCAGCAAACAAATCTGGCCCGCCTAACCATCCAGAAAGAAACTCAAAAAATACCTGTCGGATCCTATCCAAAGGTTGCGGGTGCATATCATAAAGTGGCTTTGCGTAAGGGTCTGATGCCATTATGTCGTAAAAACGATTGGCTAAAGCGCGCGCGCCTTGTTCACCACCAATGATTTCATAAGGGGTTTTCTCTGGGGTTGGAGCGGGTTGCGCTGCAACTTTACTTGCATCTTTATTAAAGATGCGTTTAATTAACTGCTTCATGATTGTTGCTAACTTCTAGGCTAAAAATAAATGGATAAATACGCGGTGTTTGGGCACCCCATAAAACATTCGAAATCACCGACTATTCATCAGCAATTTGCAAAGCAATGTGGTGATACGCTGAGTTATGAAGCGATTTTAGCACCATTAGATGGCTTTCAATCAAGTGTTGAAGCATTTTTTTCTAGTGGAGGGTGTGGCGCTAATATAACCTTGCCCTTTAAAGAGCAGGCTTATGCGTTAGCTGATACGCTCACACAGCGGGCGAAATTAGCTGGTGCTGTAAATACGTTGAAACGCTTAGAGGATGGCCGATTGTTGGGCGACAATACCGATGGCGCAGGGTTAGTTAAAGACTTACTTGACCAAGGGGCACAGTTAAATGGCGCTCGGCTATTATTATTGGGTGCGGGTGGCGCGGCACGAGGCTGTATTTACCCTTTACTTTGCGCGGGTGTCAAGGAAATAGTAATTGCCAATCGCTCTGTTGAGAAAGCCACTATTTTAGCCAAAGAGTTTCACTCTTACGGGGCCGTTAGTAGTTATGCACTTGATGAAATTCCAAATGAGCGCTTTGACATCGTGATTAACAGCACATCGTTGAGTGTGTCAGGGCAAGTGCCAAACATCGATGCTCACCTGATTGCGCAGTGTCAATTTGCGTATGATATGTTTTATGCCGATGAAACTACGAGCTTTTTAAAGTGGGTATCGCAATATAATGCGCAGTGTAAGTTAGTTGATGGTCTAGGGATGTTGGTCGGGCAAGCGGCTGAGGCCTACCTGTTATGGCGAGATACACTGCCAGATACAAAAATTGTGTACCAAGTGATGAGAGAAGCGAGTTAATAATGAATCAAGGTATTTTGTTTAATGATCAAATAGAGTTTGATGTGGTGTCTTGTACGTTAACTTTTAATGCGATGGTTTCGGGCATGATAGTACCTTGCATTATTACTACACCTATAAATGAGCAAAGCAAGGCATTGGCCCATTTTGCTCAGCATCAATTTGACTATGAAATTCAAGCTGAGCAACTAATCGAGGATGAAGTGTATCAGCCCGATGGCAGTATTAAATTAGCTTTCTTGTAAGTATTCATCTTTAAGCTGTACATAGTTTTGTGCTGATACTTTTAAAAAGGCAAGTTCCTCAGGATTTAATGGTCGAGCTTGCTTTACTGGACTGCCAACATACAGAAAGCCGGCTTCTAGGGTCTTGTTTGGTGGCACTAATGAGCCGCCACCAATGATCACATCATCTCCTACAATCACATTGTCCATAACTATTGCACCCATACCCACCAGAATTCGATTTCCTAATGTGCACCCGTGCAGCATAACTTTATGACCAACAGTGACATCATCGCCAATGATCAATGGGTAGCCACTTGGGTTATTGGTCGTTGCGCGGGTTAGATGTAATACAGAACCATCTTGTACGTTAGTTCTCTCGCCTATTTTTATATAGTTAACATCACCCCTAGCGGCGACGAGAGGCCAAACACTGCTGTCTTTACCAATCGTGATGTTACCAACGAGTACTGCTGATTCATCTATATAAGTAGATTCATGAAGAGTGGGTGTGATCCCTTTATAGCTTCTTAGCATTTAAATGCCCCAGTTTGAGAGAGTATTCTAATAGGGCTAGTGTAAAACTAACTGCGTTGTTAGGCTATAGGTGATTTAAACATCGTATATCGTGCATAAAAGTAGCAAAAATAGAGCTTTCGTTGTAATTTTGCTCGAACACGATATTTTTATCACTTTTCTTCAAATAAAGGCTTGCGCTTTTTCTGCATCTCCCTATAATGCGACCCCACTGACACGGAGCGCTGCGCTAACTTAGCAAAGCAAAACGCAGGCAGCGTCGAGTAAAACTTAAATTAACTTTTCATTTAAGAAAAACTTTTAAATTTAAGTGTTGACAAAAAAATAGGAAAGCGTAATATGCGCAGCCCTAGCGAGATAAAGCAAAGTGCTTAATCGTCGC